>JAHECE010000035.1 GCA_024641895.1 Actinomycetales bacterium | reverse complement strand
GAAGGATCAGGCGTGACCAGGCTCCGATGGGGGATCGGTCGCGCCACAGCGGTCATTTCGGCTGCAGCACTCGCCCTTTCGGCGTGCAGCTCGGGTGGTGGCTCCGGCGGCTCCGGCGGCTCGGGCGACTCCGGCGGCCTCGCTTTCGAGGACGTCGAGTCCGGAGTGATCCAGATCGAGGCGGTCGGCACGTTCGAGGAGCCCGGGGAAGGCGCCTTCGAGGCTGCCGGCCGTGGTTCGGGCTTCATCGTCGACCCGAGCGGCCTCGCCGTGACGAACAACCATGTCGTCGTCGGTGCCGGCACGCTGAAGGTCTGGCTGAACGGGGAGGAGCTCAGCGCGCGCATCCTCGGCTCCTCCGAGTGCCTCGACCTCGCCGTGATCGACCTCGAGGGGGACGGCTACGACTACCTCGACTGGTTCGAGGGAGACATCAAGGGCGCACAAGACGTCTGGGCCACGGGCTTCCCCCTCGGCGACCCGACCTTCACCATCACCCGCGGCATCGTCTCGAAGAACGACACCGCGACCGATACCCAGTGGGCATCGCTCGACCACACGATCGAGCACGACGCGCGGATCCGCGGCGGGAACTCCGGCGGCCCGCTCGTCAACGAGGACGGCAAGGTCGTCGGTGTCAACTACGCCGGCGACGACCAGAACGACATCAACCTCGCCATCCATCGGGACGAGGTCCTGAATGTCCTGGATCGGCTCGAGGCCGGCGAGGACGTGCTCAGTCTCGGCATCAACGGCCGGGCCTGGTTGGCGGAGGACAACTCCGCTTCGGGGATCTTCGTCAGCTCCGTCGCGTCCGGCTCCGTCGCGGACCAGGCGGGCATCAAGGCCGGTGACCTCGTGACCAAGATGGAGGGAGTCACCCTCGCCGGGGACGGCACGATGGCGGACTACTGCGCCGTCCTGAAGACCCACGGTGCGGACGACACGCTGACCCTCGAGGTCTACCGGCCGTCCGATGGCGGCATCTACACCGGCCAGGTCAACGGCAGGCCCCTCGAGGTCGCCTCCCTCCCGACGACCGACGAGACGCCCCCGACCGACGGTGGTGGAGGTGGCGGGGGTTCCTCGACCGGTGACCTCGTCACCGTCGAGGACGACAACGGCCGGATCTCGGTGCAGGTGCCGGCGTCGTGGACGGACATCGATGGCAGGGAGTACACCGACGACAAGGGCAATCTCGTCTACGACGTCACGGTGAGCTCGAGCATCGCGGACTTCAACTCTGGCTGGGCCGTCTCGGGCGTTGCCGTCTCTGCGTCCTCGGAGGCCTTGGCCAACACCAGCGTTGACGACATCCTCGACGCCGCGGCGGCCCCGCCGCAGTCCGCGGGCTGCACGCTCGACACCGGTTCCCGACAGCCCTACAGCGACGCCCTCTACACCGGCTCGTACGACTGGTGGACCGGTTGCGGAGGCGTCGGCTCGGACTACGTGGTGATCGCGGCGACGGCCGACGACGGCTCCCACCTGATCTGGGTGAAGCTGCAGATGGCTGCAGGTGACGGCTGGGTGCTCGAGCCCATCGTGGGGTCGTTCCAGGCAACCTTCTAGCCGGACCGGGGCCCGCCCCCTGTCCCGCCTCCCGGGGCGGGTCAGGGGGTGAGTCGTTCGGCCAGCGCCGTGAGCGTCTCGGACGTGCCGGCCTCGAGGCGGAGGGTGGCGATGTCGTCGCCGCGCGTGACCCCGCGGTTGACGATCACGACGGCGCGGCGGGTCTTCGCGGCGTGCCGCACGAAGCGCAAGCCAGACATCACGGCCAGGGACGACCCGGCGACGAGGAGTGCGTCAGCGTCCTCGACGAGCGCGTAGGCCTCGGCTACCCGCTCTTTGGGCACGTTCTCCCCGAAGTAGACGATGTCCGGCTTCAGCACGCCGCCGCACGCCCGGCACGGTGCGACGCGGAAGTCCTGGGTGGTCTCGATCACGGCGTCGGCGTCGGGCGCGATCTCGATGTCGGCCACGGAACGGATGTGGCTCGCGAAGCCGGGGTTCAATGCCTCCAGCTCGAGGTCCAGTGCTGCGCGAGGGACGACGGCGCGGCACGTCAGGCAGATCACCCGGTCGTAGCGACCGTGCAGGTCGATGACCCGGCGGGTCCCGGCCACGTGGTGCAGGAGGTCGACGTTCTGGGTGATGACACCGTTGACGACACCGGCACGCTCGAGGTCGGCGATGGCCCGGTGGCCCGCGTTGGGCTGGGTACGGCGCATGTGCCGCCAGCCGACGTGGTTGCGTGCCCAGTAGTGCCGGCGGAAGCGCTCGTCCGAGACGAACTGCTGATAGGTGAGCGGGTTGCGCGGCGGCGAGCTCGGGCCGCGGTAGTCCGGGATGCCCGAGTCTGTCGAGACGCCGGCCCCTGTGAGGACCGTGACGCGTCGGCCGGCGAGGAGGCCGACCGCGTCGTCGAGCGTGCCGAGCGTGGCGGGGCGACCAGGGGCCACCGGTGCGGTGGGTGACCGGGTGATCGGACGGGCGAGCGATCCGGCGGACATCGGGTAACGGTACGTCGTCGTTGCGCCGCCGCGCCCCCGAGCCGCCGGAGTCGATCACGGAAGATCGGTTGAGGTCGAGGCGGTGTCGCCCTGCGGGTGCCGGCGAGCCTGTTGGCCGGGCCCGCGGTGAGACTCGTTTGGGCGGGGTGGCATCGGCCAGGTAGCCTACGTCGGCTGGGTAGCGTGTCCGAGCGGCCTAAGGAGCACGCCTCGAAAGCGTGTGAGGTTAACAGCCTCCGTGGGTTCAAATCCCACCGCTACCGCGCTGGCCTGGCCTGCGTTCGCGCAGGCCAGGCCCTCATTCCTGCCGGAGTTGTCGGCTCTGCGAGTCACCGTATCCAGAACGTGCCCAGATCCCGCGCGTCGGGCGCTTGCTTCGGGGCGCTGTGCCAGGCGTGCTTCACGGGCCCCGGCCACTCGTAGCGGGCGGCATCCAGTCCTCGCGCGAGATCCCGGAGCCGCTGCCGTTGCTGACGATGGCGACGCCGTTGGAACGGTGAGACCTATCTCAGAGCAGGGACGGGTCAGGGGTCGTCCCGTTGACCGCCCTGGCCCGAGGGGCGAGGATGAATCGGTGGTGACCACCCTCGATGCTGACTACCTTGTGGTCGGCGCGGGTGCATCAGGGATGGCGTTCACCGACGCGCTGATCGACAACGCCGACGTCAGCGTCGTCATGGTCGACCGTCGGTACGGGGTCGGCGGACACTGGCTGGACGCCTACCCCTTTGTCCGGCTGCACCAGGCATCGGCGTTCTACGGCGTGGCCTCCACGCTGCTCGGCGAGGGCCGGATCCAGGCGGACGGTCCGGAGGCCGGCCTGCACGAACGCGCCACGGCACCGCAGGTCTGCGCCTACTACGACCGGGTGCTGCGTGAGCGGATGCTCGCCTCCGGGAAGGTGGCGTTCTACCCCAGCTGCGACTACGTCGGTGACGGCCAATTCGTGTCGAGACTCTCCGGAAGGCGCTACGAGGTGAACGTCAGACGGCATGTCGTCGACGCTCAGTACCTCTCCCCACGGATACCGGCGCAGACCGAGCCACCGTTCGCGGTGGCCGACGGCGCGCACGTCATCCCGGTCAACGACCTGGTCCGGATCGGCGAGGCGCCGTCGCAGTACGTCATCGTCGGGTCGGGCAAGACCGCGACCGACGGGTGCATCTGGCTGCTGGCCAACGGCGTCGACCCCGGCGCGATCCGCTGGGTTCGACCCCGCGATCCCTGGATGCTCAACCGCGCCTTCGTCCAGCCCGACCCCGCCGTCATCCTCGGGATGGCAGCAGACATCATGCAGGCCGCCGCCGACGCCGAGTCGCCCGACGACATGTTCTTCCGAATGGAGGACGCCGGCGTGATGCTGCGCATCGACCGGTCTGTCACTCCCACCATGGCGAAGACCCCGACCCTGGCTCAGTGGGAGCTGGATCTGCTACGCACCATCGAGGACGTGGTCCGCCTCGGGCATCTCGGTCGTGTGCAGCCGGGACGGCTGGTGTTCGAGAACGGCGAAGCCAGGATCGCCGACGACGCGGTCGTCGTGCACTGCGCCGCCTCCGGGCTGCGGTACCGGCCCCTGGTGCCGATCTGGCGTCCGGAGGCGATCACGCTGCAGCCGGTGCGAGCCGGCTTCCCCTGCTTCGGCGCCGCCCTCGCCGGGTACGTGGAGGCCACCGTCGAGGACGACGACGAGAAGAACCGACTCTGCCGGCCCTCGCCCCTGTCCAACACGCCCACGGACTGGGCGCAGATGCAGGTGATCGGCCGCCGGGCTGCGGCCGCGTTCAACTCGGACCCCGACATCAAGGCGTGGGCCGGCACCCTGGCGCTCAATCCTGCCCACGTCCCGCCGGACCGGGCTCACTCCGCCGACGTGGCGGCCGCGGTGCGACGCCTGGGCGCTTGCCAGGAACGGGGCGCGGCCCGGATGGCAGAACTGGCGGGCATGGCGTAGACCGCCGCGCGACTCACCCTTGCGCCGCGGATCGATTCGCAACGGCATCGAGGCCGGTGCGGCGCGTTCAGGCCGGGCCGCGGCTCAGACCGAGGCCAGATAGCGGTGGACGGCGCCGATGCAGCCCGAGCCCTCGCCGACGGCGGCGGCGACACGCTTGCTCGAGCCGGCGCGTACGTCCCCCACCGCGAAGATGCCGGGCACGTTCGTCTCGAACAGGTACGGGTCTCGCTCGAGGGTCCAGGTACGGGGACGACCCCCGGGGCCCAGCGAAAGGTCAGGGCCCGTGCGGATGTAGCCCCTCTCGTCCGTCTCGACGAGCCCCGCCACCATCTCGGTGTGCGGGGCGCTCCCGATGAAGATGAACATGGCGGCCTGCTCGAGGTCACGGGTCGAGCCGTCTTCCGTCGAACGGACGGTGACCGTCTCGAGGTGTGTCTCACCGTGGACCGAGTCGAGCTCGACCCCCGTGATCACGTCGATGTTGGGAGCGGCGGCGATCCGGTCGATGAGGTACCGGGACATGCTCTTCGCCAACGGTGACCGGACGAGCATGGTCACCCTCGATGCATAGCGAGAGAAGAACAGCGCGCCCTGACCGGCGGAGTTCGCGCCACCGACGATGCACACCGGTTGCCCGCGGTAGGTCGCGCCCTCCGTCATCGCGGCGCCGTAGAAGACGCCGCATCCCGTGAGCTCATCGACCCCTCGTGCGCGCAGCGTCCGGACGGCTACTCCCTGAGCGAGCACCACCGTGTAGGCCGAGACCTCGAGCCCGTCCCCCAGCCGGACGACGCGGTAAGGGTCCTCCCGGCGGATCGAGGCAACTCGTTGCGCGCTGAGCAGCTCTGCGCCGAACTTCTTCGACTGCGCAACCGCCCGCATCGACAGGTCGGCACCGGTGACGCCGGCCGGGAAGCCCAGGTAGTTCTCGATCCTCGAGCTCGTTCCGGCCTGGCCACCCGGCGCATCCTGCTCGACGAGGAGCGTGGTGAGCCCCTCCGAGGCGCCGTACACCGCGGCCGCCAGGCCGGCGGGTCCGCCACCGACGATGACGACGTCGTAGAACTTCCGGCTGGGTCGCATGCTCATGCCGAGGCGGTGGGCCAGCTCGTGGTGGGTCGGGCGAACCAGCGGCGGGCCGTCCGGGAAGAGGACGACCGGAAGGACCGCCTCATCGCCGGTGATCTCCCGGGCCAGCTCCCGCGCCGAGGCGTCCGAGTCGACGTCGAGCCACTGGTAGGGCACGCCGTTGCGGGACAGGAACTCCTTGGCGTCGAAGCTCTGCGGCGACCACGCGGCCCCGACGACCCGGATTCCCGCGTAGGGCAGCCGGACCGTTTCCGCCCATCCCTCGAGCAGGTCGTCCAGCACGGGGTAGAGCCGCTCCTCGGGTGGATCCCACGGCTTGAGCAGGTAGTGGTCCAGGTCGATGTCGTTGATCCCGCGGATCGCCGCCTCGGTGTCCGCGTAGGCGGTGAGCAGCACCCGGCGCGAGTCGGGATGGATGCGCCGGGCCGCGTCGAGCATCTCGGTGCCCGACATCTGAGGCATCCGCTCGTCGACGAGGAAGAGGGCGATAGCGGTGCCTCGCTCCTTCAGCTCGCGGGCTGCGGCGAGGCCGTCGGCGCCCGAGGAGGCGCGGACGATCCGGAAGTCGCCCCGGTAGTGCCTGCGGAGGTCGCGCTCGACGGCCCCGAGCACCTGCGGGTCGTCGTCGACGCACAGGATGACGGGCTTGCTCATGTGGTCCTCGCACTGTCGAGCGGCAGCCGCACGGTGAACACTGTGCGACCCGGGCGAGACTCCACCGTGATGCTGCCGCTGTGCTTGTCGGTGATGATCGAGTAGGACGTCGAGAGCCCGAGGCCCGTCCCCTTGCCGGGCTCCTTGGTGGTGAAGAACGGGTCGAAGAGATGCGGCTGGATGTCCTCGGGGATTCCCGGGCCGTCGTCCTCGACCTCAACGACTGCGTGGCCGCCGTCGCGGCGCGTCCGTATCGTCACGATCCCCTTAGGTATCGCCTGGGAGTAGACCGCCTCGGCAGCGTTGTCCAACAGGTTGGTCCACACCTGGTTGAGCTCGCTGCCGTACGCCGGCACCGAGGGCAGGTCGGTGCAGTAGTCGCGGACCACGCTGATGCCGGTCTTCATCTTGTTCCGCATGATGACCAGAGTGCTGTCGAGCCCCTCGTGGACGTCGACGGCCTGGACGGGTGCCTGGCCGAGGTAGGAGTAGCCCTTCAAGGCCGCGACGATCTCCGAGATGCGGGCCGAGCCCTGGCTGATCTCGTAGGAGAGCATGTGCACCCGGTGGGTGTGGACGGACCAGGCGAGCGCCGCAGGGAGCAGCGCCTCGCCGAAGACCTCGCCCAGTCTCTCGAGCTCATCGGGCTCGAACCCCTGGTCGACCAGCCCGGGAGCCAGGTCCCAGCTGTCCTCCACGCTGTGCTCGTCCAGCCAGTCCTCCAGCTCCGCCTGCAGGTCGGACCGTTCCAAGGGGCCGAGGCCGCTCGGATGCCCGGCCCGCTGCTCAGAGCGTTCGGCAAGCTCGGCCAGGATCTCGGTCCCCTCAGGGGTGATCCCTACGAGCTGCCCGCGCGCCAGGTTCAGCGCGGCGAAGGCGTCCCGCATCTGCTCCGCCGCCCTTCGTGTCGCGGCAGCCGGGTTGTTCAGCTCGTGTGCGACGCCGGCGGCCAACGTGCCCAGCGTGGCCATGCGCTCTGCCTGGGCCAGCGCACGCTCGGCCTGCTTCTCGCGGGTGACGTCCGCGCCGAACACGAAGACCAGGCGTGTGTGCGGGTCGTAGCGGTGGGTGAAGACGTAGCTGTGCCCGCCGATCCGCGCCTCGTGAGGGTAGGCGTTCGGCGCCGCCAGTATGTGTGCCCAGGTCGCCTGGTCCACCCCGGGGCACAGGTCGAGCCAGCGTTTCCCGAGGAGCTCGGTGCCGAAGACCGCCCTGGAGGCTGCATTGGCGAGCAGGACGGTGCCCGCGGGGTCCGTGCGGAGCACGGGACCAGGGTTCATCTCCGGGAACCGCGCGTGCTCGGCGAGCTGGGCGGCGTGCGCGGCAGCCAGCTTCTCCTGTTGACGACGTGCGGTGATGTCTGCGCCGTACACGAAGACGGTGTCACCGGCGTCCGAGAGGACGTGGGTGAACAGCACGCAGTGTGGGCCCGGGACCTCCGCTTCGTGGGTGACCAGCTCGGATGCGTGGCCTCCGTCGAGGACCCGCTGCCAGGTCTCCCAGGTCATCCCGGGGCACAGGTCCACCCAGCACCGCCCGACCACGTCCTCGCGTCCCAGGAATCGTCGCGCAGCCGCATTGGCCATGAGGATCGTGGCGTTGCTGTCCAGCCGCCCAACTGGGCCGGGGTTCTTCTCCGGGAACTCGGCGAGTTGTGCAAGCCGTCCGGGATCGTGGGGCTCCACCCCGCGATAGTAGCCTCGGGCCTCCGACGTCCTGCTTCACACCCTGCGTCAGATCCGCGGGTCGACGGCGATCATAGGAACCCCTGATCTGCGCCGCCGCGCTCCCGGGTCGGGTTGGGCACGCGCTACTGGCCGGCACTGTGGAAGGTCCGGCTCGCAAGGCGAGCCGGACCTTCCACGGTCGAGGCGGGAGGTGTCAGACGTTCCGCATCGTCGCGCCCTTGCGCAGGTAGAACGCCCACGTGAGGGCGGCCATGACGAGGAAGACGACGACGTAGATCTGCAGGGCCGGCACGATCGAGCCGTCGAACGCGGCCCGCGACCACTTGTAGACGAACGGGATCGCGAACCCGCCGAAGGCGCCGATCGAGGAGATGATGCCCACCGCGCCCGCGGCCTGGCGCTTGAAGTCCAGCGTCGCCTCGGGCGTTGCGTCACCGTGCGTCCCGCGTAGCCGGGTGAAGATCGACGGGATCATCCGGTAGGTCGAGCCGTTTCCGATGCCGGTGAAGACGAAGAGCAGCATGAAGCTCAGGAAGAAGATGATCAGGCTCTTCTGCTGGACGCCGACGACGGCGGCGTAGCCCGCACCGGCCATCACCACGAAGCTGACCACGGTGATGAACGATCCGCCGAACCGGTCGGCGAGCCGGCCGCCGATGGGGCGGGACAGCGAGCCCACGAGAGCGCCGAGGAAGCCCCACGAGAGGGCGATGTCGGCGCGCTCGAAGACGACGGCGAGCAGGGTCGGGAACGCGGCGGAGTAGCCGATGAACGAGCCGAAGGTGCCGATGTACAGGAATGCCATGAGCCAGGTGTGACCGTGCTTGAGCGACCGGGCCGTGGGCTGGGGGTCGGCCTTCGCCTCGCTGAGGTTGTCCATGAACAAGAAGGCGAGGACCGCCGCGGCGAGTGCCAGTGGGACATAGACGAGACCGGCGTTCGCGAGGCCGAGGGCGCCGACGCCGATCGCGAGCGGGACGATCTTCTGGGCCACCGCGACGCCGATGTTGCCGCCGGCCGCGTTGAGGCCGAGCGCCCAGCCCTTCTCCTTGTCCGGGTAGAAGAAGCTGATGTTCGCCATCGAGGACGCGAAGTTGCCGCCGCCGAAGCCGGCGGTGGCAGCGATGAGCACCAGGATCGTGAACGAGGTCTCCGGCCGGCCGACGACCCAGGCCAGGCCGAGTGTGGGCACCAGGAGCAGCAACGCAGAGATGACGGTCCAGTTGCGTCCGCCGAAGACAGGGACGGCGAAGGTGTAGGGGATGCGCAGGAAGGCGCCGACACCCGAGGCGACCGCGAGCAGGGTCAGGCCCTGACCGGCGGTCAGCGCCCAGCCGTTCGCCCCGGCCGTGACCAGCGCGCCCGAGTCGTCGAACGTGCCGTACATCTTGACGACGACGATGCTCCACAGCAGCCACACCGAGAACCCGATGTGCTCGGCCACGATCGAGAAGACCAGGTTGCGGAAGGCGATCGCCTTCCCCTTCGAGGCCCAGAACTCGTCGTTCTCCGGCTCCCAGTGCTCGATCCAGCGGCCCTTGCCGACGACGCCGGATTCGACGCCTGCGACCACCTTGTCCTGCACGCTCATGTGATCTCCCCTGTGACAAGTGCTCGAGTGTCGGGTGCCTCTGGCTCCCGAGGTGATCACGAACGTACGTGCGGCGCGTTTCGGCCTGTCGCTTCGCCGGTAACGCGGAGGCAACTCTGTTCTCACCGGCGCCGGCCGCGAGGTGTGAGGAGTGCCGGCGCGCCAAGGGCCTTTGGTCCCAGATGGCGCTCGGGCCGATCCAGGCGCTCAGCCGCGAGGCATCCCCACCCGTCCCGGCCGGGACACGGCCGAGGGCTCGCGCGAACGGCGACCGAGTTGCGCACTTCTCCGGCAGGATCGCACGCGGGCCCGGCTCGATCCGGCGATCTAGGGAGAGCGAGATGCAGAGCACGGAGCACTACGTGCGCTTCGAGCGTGCAGGCGACGTCACGAGGACGGCGAGCGGCATGAGGGCCGCGGTTCACGGTGAGGTGCTCGAGGTCGACGTCGTCCGCGCGGACGTCGTGCGGATCCGGATCAGCCGGGGAGGTCGCTTCGAGGAGTCCCCGACGTTCGCCGTGTGCGTCGACCCGCTCGCCGCGCCGGTGGAGTTCGACGTGGCCGAGGGCGACGGCGTCGCCCGGCTCGCCACGTCCGCGCTCGTGGTCAGCCTGTGGTTGGACCCGTTCCGCATCGACGTGCACCGCACCGACGGCAGCCCCGTCATCGAGACGGCCGCCGACGACGCGGGCCGCTACTGGGCGTACGCCACGTTGAACGACGCGTTCGTGGTGCGCCGCAAGGCCCGGGTCGAGGACGCGGTGTACGGGCTCGGGGAGAAGACGGGCTCGCACAACAGGCGGGGTCGGGACTTCACGCTCTGGAACACCGACGTGCTGAGCCCCACGGCCTCGGGTGAGTTCACTGCCACGAGGGACGCGGACGACCCGAGGGCCGACGAGACGAGCGTCGAGTTCGACCCGTACTACGTCTCGATCCCGTTCTTCTACCACCAGGCGTACCCGTCGGGGGCGATGGCGGGCTCGTTCGTCGACAACGGGTACCGGGCCACGTACGACTTCGCCCCTGCCCGGGAGCTGGCTTTCCGCTTCCAGGGCGGCCAGTACTGCGAGTACGTCTTCGCGGGCCCGGGCATGCCGGCGATCCTCGAGGCCTACACGTGGCTCACGGGGCGCACGGCACCCCCTCCGCTCTGGGCGCTGGGGTATCACCAGTGCCGGTGGTTCGACTACTCCCAGGACCAGGTCGAGGCCCTGGGGCGCCGGCACCGTGACGCGGGCATCCCGTGCGACGTGCTCTGGCTCGACATCGACTACATGGACGGGTACCGGGTGTTCACCTGGAACACCGACCAGTTCCCGGACGTGCCGGGCATGCTCGCCCGTATGCGGGAGCAGGGCTTCCGGATGGTCACGATCGTCGACCCCGGGGTGAAGCACGACCCCGGCTACGCGGTGTTCGACCAGGCCGTCGAGCGGGACGTGCTGTGCCGCACCGAGGGTGGCGACGTCTACATCGGGCAGGTCTGGCCGGGCAGCACCGCGTTCCCCGACTTCGTCACCCCGCAGGCCCGCACCTGGTGGGGGGAGCTCAACGCCGCTCACGTGGCTTCTGGGCTGGCCGGCATCTGGAACGACATGAACGAGCCCGCCACCGGTGTGATCCCGCCCGAGAAGATGCTTTTCGGCAAGGGGCAGTACTCCCACGAGCGCTACCACAACCAGTACGCGATGCTCATGGCGATGGGCACCACGGAAGGACTGCTCGCCGCGAACCCGGACCAGCGGACGTTCGTGCTGTCCCGTGCCGGCTTCGCGGGGATCCAGCGCTACGCGGCGAACTGGATGGGCGACAACATGGCCCGTTGGGACCACCTGTGGCTGTCGATGCCCATGGCCGCCGGGTTCGGGATCTCGGGGCAGGCGTTCGTCGGCGCCGACGTCGGCGGGTTCTACGGGGACACCAACGCCGAGCTGTTGGTTCGCTGGGCCCAGTACGGGGCACTCACGCCGTTCTTCCGCAACCACTCGATGACCGGCGCCGTCGACCAGTACGCGTGGTCGTTCGGCCCCGCTGCGCAGGACCTCATCCGCGAGGCGATCCGGCTCCGGTACCGCCTCATCCCGTACCTCTACGCCGCGTTCCTGCAGGCCGCGGAGTCGGGCGCCCCGGTGCAGCGGCCCTTGGTCTTCGACTACCAGGACGACGCCGGGGTCCGCGACATCGACGACGAGTACCTCTTCGGGCCCGACCTCCTCGTGGCCCCGGTGGTCGAGCCCGGCGTGACCGCCCGGCAGGTCTACCTGCCGGAGGGCACCTGGTACGACTGGCACTCGGGTGAGCGCCATGCCGGGCGGGGCTTCGTCACGGCCGCCACCCCGATGGACCGGATCCCGCTCTACGCCCGCGGCGGCGCCGTCATCCCCCTGTGGGACCACGCCCCCGCGAGCACCGACGGGTTCTACCCCGACGTCATCGAGCTGCACCTGTTCGTCCCGGGCGCCGACGGCACCACCACGTCCTTCCTCCAGGAGGACGACGGCCTCACGTTCGCCGCCGGCGACGGCGCCCGGTACCGCTCGACCTTCACGGTGACCCGTGACGGGCGCCACCTGAGCGTGCGGGCCGACGTCGACGGCGAGGGATTCCCGCAGTTCCGTCGCCAGGCGTTCTCCCTCGTCGTCCACGGTGCGTCCGTCGACGGCGCAGTCCTCGACGGAGAGCCGGTGCCGGCGGTCGCCGGTGTCGTGGCGGTCCCGCGCTCAGCCGAGGGCTTCGTCGTCGAGCTCGAGGTCTGAGGTTGCGGAACCGGCGCTCGTGAGGTCCCCGTGCCGGGAGCACCTGGCCCACCAGCCCGTGGGTGTCACCTGGACGATCATGCGCCGGCCGCAGAAGGTGCAGTACCGAGGGGGCTCGAGCGTGGCCCGGAGCGCGCAGCCCTCGTGCCGCGGTTCGGCGAGCGTCAGCCCGCACTGCCCGCAGAACATCGCTTCGTCGCCGGCCCCGCTCATGGCAGCCCGCCCTCGGGGCTCGTGCGCGGCCGGCTACAAGGTGGCACTGAGCGCCTTGACGGGCATGCTCAGCTCGTCCAGGAGGTCGAGGTCGGACGTGGCCGGGCGGCCGAGCGTCGTCAGGTAGTTGCCCACGATGACGGCGTTGATGCCGCCGAGCAGGCCCTGCTCCGTGCCGAGGTCGCCGAGGGTGATCTCGCGGCCGCCCGCGAAGCGCAGGATCGTGCGCGGCAGCGCGAGCCTGAAGGCGGCGATCGTGCGCAGCGCGTCCTTCGAGTCCATGACCGGCAGGTCGCCGAACGGCGTCCCCGGGCGCGGGTTGAGGAAGTTCATCGGCACCTCGTCCGGGCCGAGCTCACCGAGCTGCGCCGCGAACTCCGCGCGCTGCTCGATCGTCTCGCCCATCCCGATGATCCCGCCGCAGCAGACCTCCATGCCGGCGTCGCGGACCATCGTCAGCGTCTCCCAGCGCTCCTCCCACGTGTGGGTGGTCACGACGTCGGGGAAGTATGACCGCGCCGTCTCGAGGTTGTGGTTGTAGCGGTGGACGCCGATCTCGGCGAGCTCGTCGACCTGCTCCTGGGTGAGCATGCCGAGGGAGCAGGCGACGTTGATGTCCACGGCTTCGCGGATCGCGGCGACGCCCTCGCGCACCTGCTTCATGAGCCGGGCGTCCGGGCCTCGGACAGCCGCCACGATGCAGAATTCCGTCGCGCCGGTGGCCGCCGTCTCCACGGCGGCCTTCACGAGCGACGGGATGTCGAGCCACGCGGCACGCACCGGGGACTGGAACTGGCCGGACTGGCTGCAGAAGTGGCAGTCCTCGGGGCAGCCGCCCGTCTTGACCGAGACGATCCCCTCGACCTCGACCTCCGGTCCGCACCAGCGCATCCGCACCTCGTGGGCGACCTGCAGGAGGTCGGCCAGCCGGTCGTCGGGCAGCGTGAGGACCTCGCGGAGCTGCCGCTCGTCCAGGCCTCGGCCCTCTTCCAGGACCTGCTGCCGTGCGGTGTCGAGGATGTCGGTCACAGGTGGTCCTCCGGGTATGGCTGGTGCGGGTGGTGCTCGCGAGCGAACAGGTCAGGGTCGAAGTCGCCGCCGAGCGCCGGGCCGAGGCCTGCGCGGGCGACGTCGAGGAAGGCGTCTGCGGACAGTGTCCCTGCTCCTGTGGCCAGTGCGCCGGAAACGGGCGTACCGGTGAGGTCGGTGAGGTCCAGCAGGTTGGTCCGGCAGGCCAGGTCGGGGTCTGCCGGCCACTCACCGATGACGACGCCGGCCAGGGTCAGGCCGCGCGTGGTCAGCGCCTCGATCGTCAGGGCGGTGTGGTTGAGGGTGCCGAGGTCGGCGCGCGTCACGACGAGCACCGGAGCCCTGAGCCAGCAGGCCAGGTCAGCGATCGTGACGCCCGCGGGGTCGAAGCGCACGAGCAGGCCGCCGGCCCCCTCGACGATCACGAGGTCATGGGTCTCGGTGAGCTCCGCGACGGCCTCCGCCACAGCCCGCATGTCCACCGCAGGCAAGCCCGAGAGCCGAGCCGCGGCCGCCGGGGCCAGCGGGTCCGGGTACCGGGCCAGCTCGAGGCCGCCCGGGATGCCGGACAGGCGGCGCACGTCGTCGATGTCGCCGGGCTCGTCGGCGCGCACTCCCGTCTGTGCGGGCTTGACGACGGCGACGGACGTCCCGGCGGCCCGGGCGAGTGCGGCGACCGCGGCCGTCACGACCGTCTTGCCGACCCCGGTGCCGGTGCCGGTCACCACGAGCACCGTCATCGGGCGCTCTCCGCGACCGCGGTCAGCGCTCGCGCCAGGCGCGCGACCTCGGCCTCGCTCAGGTCGGCGCGGGCAGTGACGCGCAGCCGAGAGTCGGCGTCGGGGACCGACGGCGGTCGGAAGCAGCCCACGCGCACGCCGTGCGCGAGGCAGGTCTGCGCCGCCTCCAGCGCCCGCTCCGGTGTGCCCATCCGGATCGACAGGACGGCGGCCTCGGGGGTGCTGGCGTCGAGGCCGAGCCCGCGAGCGACGGCGGCGAGCGTGTGTGCCGTCGCCCGGGCCAGGCTCGCCCGCTCGGGCTCCGCGCGCAGCACGCGTAGCGCACCGAGGGCGGCGCCCACCGCTGCGGGCGCCAGGGCGGTGTCGAAGATGAAGGGTCGCGCGGTCGAGACGAGGTGGTCGACCACGACGCGGTCCCCGACGACGGCGCCGCCCTGGCTGCCCAGCGACTTCGAGAGTGTCAGGGTGAGGACGACGTCGGGTGACCCGGCGAGCCCGGCGGCCCACGCCCCGCCCTGACCTGCGCCGCCGACCACGCCCAGGGCGTGCGCCTCGTCGACGACCAGCAGGGCCCCCTGCCTCCGGCACGCGGCGGCGAGCCGGGCCAGCGGGGCGGCCTCACCGTCCACCGAGAACACTGCGTCGGTGACCAGGACGGCCCGCTCCTGGGATCGCTCGGCCAGGAGCCGCTCCATCGCCTCGACGTCGCGGTGCGGCGCCACGGCCACCTGGGCCCGCGAGAGGCGGCAGGCGTCGACGATCGAGGCGTGGTTGAGGGCGTCAGAGACGACGAGCGCGCCGTCGCCGGCGAGCGCGGTCACGGCCGCGAGGTTGGCCAGGTAGCCGGAGGAGAGCACGAGCGCCGCCGGGGCGCCGCAGTGCTCGGCGAGCTCGCGCTCGAGGTCGGCGTGCAGCTGCGTGGTTCCGGTGACGAGCCGCGAGCCCGTCGCGCCGCCGCCCCAGCGCTGCGC
>JAHECE010000226.1 GCA_024641895.1 Actinomycetales bacterium | reverse complement strand
GAAGCCCTCACCCAGCCCAACCAGGACGCCTGAGAACCAGCACGGCCCGGCGTCCCTACGAGGGCGCCGGGCACCGCGCAGAAGCGCCGACCCTGCCGGGGCCGACGCCAGCGGAGCCGCCCTACGGGGCGGCGCAGCACGACACGGGAAGGGGGGCGTGCGCTCTCCCGGGCGGCCCTGCGGGCCGTGCACGACGGCCGCTGCGCGGCCGCGGTTCCCTGGCCTGGCGGCTCGTTCCTGACGCTCCATCATGGCCGCCACGACCCTGCGCGCAAGCGGCTGCGCCGCCGGCTCCCACCCGGAGCTCCCGGCCGCGTCGCTGCGCTCCTTATCTCGACCGAGACCTCCGGGCGTGGGCCGCCCTGCGGGTTGCACTCCGGGCCGCGACTGGCGGCCCTGCTCCGCTTATCAGGAACGAGCCCACACAGTGACCGGCTCCCCTGTCCAACCCACGGAGGTAGCAATGGCCCGCAAGAACACCACCCGCACGACGCCCGAGCAGCGGCACGCCACGCCCGCGGAGCAGGCCGAGGATCTGCGCATCGCCGAGCAGTGGACCCCCATCAACGAGCACTGGAGGCCCATCGACCCGTCAGGTGACGACCCCGCCAGCAGCGTCCGGCGGCTCGCCGAGCGCGAGGCCGAGCAATTCGCCGACTTCGAGGTCATCGCCACCTACAGCCGCGTCGAGGCGATCCAGGACGGCGTGCTCGTCGACGTGAGCGAGACCGCCAAAGAGGCCGGGTTCTCCGCCCCCGTGGCCCTGACCAGCGCCGCGTGGGCGAACACCGTCGAGTGGGACGAGTCCAACCCCGAGCCCCAGGACGAGACCGGGCGCCTGTGGGACGTCCTGACGATGGCCGCGCACGCCGCACGCCGGGCGCACGGCTCCTCGTCCGTCGCGTTCCGCGTGCTGCGCGTGGCGAACGAGCGCCCCGAGCGCCAATGGGCCCAGTCCGACCTGGTCCCGCTGCGCATGGTCATCGGACCCGGCGACACCGCCGCACCCGTGATCACGATCATGGAGCCCGACGAGGACTGACCAGCCCGAGAACCCCGCTGTGCCCGGCGCTCAACCGAGAGCGCCGGGCACAGCGCCGCAGCCGGCCCGCCCCCTGACTCCCCCGCACCCGTTCCGCTCGCCCTGGGGACCCGACCAGCGGAGCCGCCCTGACGGTCGGCACAGCGCCGCACCCGGCCGCCTAGCATTTCTAGGGTTGCGAGGATTCCTAGCCTTCCTAGGGAACCAAGAGAACCTAGCCCAACCTAGAAACGCTAGGAAACCTAGGGTTTCTAGGTGGCGCCCGCTCGGCGCGGCACGCAGGCTTCAGCGGCTAGGAAACCTAGGATTCCTAGACCACCTAGGAATAACGGGGGAGCAGTGAACCTGGACAGGGAAGCACTCACGCGAGTGATCGCGGTCATCAACGGCAAGGGCGGCGCCGGCAAGACGACCATCACCGCCAACGTCGCCGGCCTGCTCGCGCACTCGGGGTACCGGGTCCTGGTCGTCGACCTCGACCCGCAGGGCAACCTCGCCGAGGACTTCGGCTACACCGGTGACCCGATCGACGATCAAGGGCGCGCCCTGGCGCAGGCACTGGCCTTCGGGCAGCCGGCCCAGCCCGCCGTCGGGGTCCGGAACAACCTCGACGTCCTGATCGGTGGGCACCATCTCGACGTCGCCGCGGCCAGCCTCGCCGCAGCCAAGGACCAGGTCGCCGCACGGCTCTCGCTGGCCACGCTGCTGGCGCCGCTGGCACCGGAGTACGACATGGTGCTGATCGACTGCCCGCCGGGCATCGAGGCCCTGCAGACCGCAGCGGCCGCCGCCGCCCGGTGGGCGCTGGTGCCGGCGAAGTCCGACGCCAGCTCACGGAAGGGTCTGCTCGACGTCGCGCGGCGCTTGGACGCCGTCGTGGGCTTGAATCCCGGACTGGACCTGCTCGGGGTCGTGCTCTTCGGCACGGGCAGCAGCGCGCACCGGATCAAGGGCGAGGCCCGCGACCTGATCGTCGAGGCCCTCGGATCCGAGACCGCGGTCCTGCGCACCACCATCCGGCACTCCGAGGCCACCGCGCATGCCGCCCGGGAACGGGGCCTGCTCGCCCACGAGCTCGACGACGAATCGCGCAAGGGCCCGGCGTGGTGGCAGATCCGTCGCGGCGAGGCGACCGGAACGGCGAACTCACCGCGCACAGCCGGGGGAGTGGCCGACGACTTCCACAGCCTGACCAGCGAGGTCGTCGAACGCATCACCACAGCAGAGCAGCGCGAGGAGGTCACCGTATGAGCCCCGACGAGGCCCCAGCGCGCACCATCTCCGGCCTCGCCCCGCGGCGCCCCACTCGAGGTGTCCACCCCGACGCCAGCCGCCTCCTGGCACACAACCGCACGGCCACCACGCCGCCGGCTCCCACGGTTGACCTGGTCCCGGCGGCGCCCCCGGCCGGGTCGCCGGCCAAGGCCACGGCGCAGCTGAACGTGTCGATCCCCAAGGACGTGCGGCAACGCATCCGCGCCGCCTACCGGGCCACGGCAGCAGCAGAGGGCCGTCGATCCTTCAGCGATCTCGTCGCGGCCGTCCTGGACGCCGAGGCCCAACGCCTCGAAGGCCGCTACAACAACGGGGAACCCTTCACCGGTGGCGAGCAGGCTCTACCGCCCGGCCGCCCGCTCGAGGACTAGCCCTAGGCCGCTCATGACCGTCAGCGCAGCGCCGCCCGATAGGGGAGTGGCCCCGTGAGCCCGCGACGGGTCACCCGCCCGCCACGGGTGCCCGGCACGAGTGATGTTCGGGTCAGGGACTGCCTGCGCATCGTGTGGTGGAACGAACGCGGCTTCGTCCACGGCGCACGCCACGGCCGCGGAGGCGGCCAGGTGTACTCCGCCGCCCTCGCGGTGATGTGGCCACCGACGCTGCCCCTGACGATCCCCATCGAGTTCGGGCTCGTGGCGCGCCCCTGGGCCAGGTACTACATGAGCCCCGCCCGAGACGCCGTGCTCGCCGTCGTGGCCACCGCCACGGGGTGGCATATCGAGGACCACTCCAGTGCCCGACCAGGCACCGGCCAAGGCCGCGCCCTACGCGAGATCGTCACACCCGCCCTGCTACGGGCGGCCGACGCCGAAGGCGTCGTCATCTACACCACCGCAGCAAACGCCACCCTCGCCGAGCAGTACATCGAAGAGCTACCCGGCCTGGCCGACGTCGGTCCCGGCTGGCCCCGCGGCCGCCGACTACGCCGCGACCCCGAGCGGGCAGTCCGGGACCTTGTCTAGAAGGTAAGAGGACGGCAACGGGGTCGGCATCCGATTACCGGCTCAGACGTCGAGGGTCTCCTGTCCGGTGGTCTTGGCGTACCGGCGGAAGAGCAGCTTCTGTCGATCCTCCTCGGCGGCCCCCTCGAGGCCAAAGGCCTTGTCCACCACGAGATCGAGGGCTTGGTGTGCGGCCACGAGGTCTGCGGGCATCGAAGCAGGGTCGTAGAGGGATGCGAGGGATCGGCCAGGGTGGGCCGCGCGCGCTTTGACGATGCCTTCGGCGGCTTCTACGACCGCAGCCCTCTGGGCAACGCCGAGCGCCGGCAAGGGGAAGGTGTTGTAGGTGAACGTGTTCGAGAAGCGGAGGTCTGACTTGATGCGTCCTCCGATTGCTCGCATCCAGGCGATGAACATCGCGGACGAGAGGATCCCCAAGGCGAAGCCGTCGGGGTCTGAGACGAGGAAGTTCGCGTTGCCGCAGATCACGTCGCTCTCGTAGCGGGCAGCGGTGAAATATCGGCGGTGTTCGCCGACGTGCGCGGGGATGGCGAGGTAGCTGGTGCTCGGCTGGCGGTCGTACTGGAAGCGCGCTGGCCACGCCGCGGCCTTGTTCGTGGCCTTGTCGCTGCTGTCTTCGCGAAAAGCCTCCACTTCGTCTGTGCGTGCGCGGAGCACTCCGCTGAGGCGCAGTTGGTCCTCCGTGGCGCCCTTGAGCCAGAGGCACCATCGGTCTTTGTCATGCAGGAGTTCT
>JAHECE010000225.1 GCA_024641895.1 Actinomycetales bacterium | reverse complement strand
CCGCAACCGGGCCATTGCCTACCTCATGCGGAGTCGGGGAATCATCGGCGAGAGAGTCGAGGAGACCCTCGACCTGTACTTCGCCCAGTGCTCGGTCCTCGTGACGGCTGACGACCTGGCGACCATCGGCGCGACGATTGCCAACCACGGGATCCACCCCGAGACGGGCGAGCAGGTCGTGCCGCGTGAGGTCACCCGCGACCTGCTCACCGTGGCGCTCACCTGCGGGATGTACGACTACGCAGGCGAGTGGGCCTACTCCGTGGGGATCCCGGCCAAGAGCGGTGTCGGTGGCGGCATCATGGGGATGTTGCCAGGTGTGGGCGGGATCGCCGTCTTCTCACCGCGGTTGGACGAGCACGGCAACAGCGTCCGTGGCTTGAGGGTGTTCGAGGAGCTCTCCCGCGAGTTCGACATGCACCTGTTCGACCCCGATCGTCCCTGGCGACGTACGGTCTGAGCCGGGGCGGGCCCGGCCGCCGGCGGCCGTGGGCACCCAGGACCGCGGGCCGAGCGCTGGCCCTGGTCGTCCGGGCCGGGTGCCGGCCCGCTCACCTCGGGCACGATCTCGGCCAGGTCGGTGCGCCGGGCAAGGACGACGACCTCGTCGCCGGCATGCAGCTCGAGGTCGAGCGGCGGCCCGGTGAGGAACTCGTCCGCGCGCCCGCCGGGACGGACGCCAAGCACCTTGACCTGGGGCAGCGCGAACTGCAGGCCGCGGAGGCTGCGCAGCGCCACGTCCGCCCGCGGCGGCAGTGCCACGACCGGTGCCGCACCTGCGGAGCGCCTTGCGCTCGCCGTCGACCGGCTGCAGCCCGGAGCCGGGGGTGGCCTCGCCCTACTCCTCGGGGAATACCCCAGGGGGGTATCGTGGTTCTGGTCGTGGCGCTGATCGGTCGGGGCATGCGTCACGGCTCGGTGCCCTCCTCGCCGAATGGTCGATGATGAGAAGCGCGGTCGGGGGCGGGTCTGTGCTACGTGGGTCCAGTCAGGTGCGAGCGAGGAGCTGATCCGGCATGGGGCATCCGGTGGGTCATGACCATGAGGGCGAGCACGACGGCACGGGGCACGTCATGGGTGCCGGGAAGGCGACCCATGACGACCATGGGCGGCATTCGGCGAGCGAGTCCGAGCACGCTGGCCACGACATGCATGCGGGGCACGACGCTCGCGCGGGTCATGACATGCATGGAGGCCATGGCGGGCATGCGGGGCATGGGAGCCATGGCGGGCATGGGGATCATGCGGGGCAGTTCCGGGACCGGTTCTGGTGGAGCCTGGGCCTGGCGGTGCCGGTGGTGGTGGGCAGCCCGGCGGTGGGTGACCTGTTCGGGTACGTGGTGCCGTCTGGCTTGGACTGGGTAGCGCCGGTGCTCGGCGCTGGGCTGTTCTTCTACGGCGGCTGGCCGTTCCTGACCGGGGCGTTGAGCGAAGTGCGCTCCCGGCAGCCGGGGATGATGCTGCTGATCTCGTTGGCGATCACGGTGGCGTTCGTGGCATCGGCGGCGACGAGCCTGGGGCTGGGCTCGCTGGGGATGGACTTCTGGTGGGAGCTCGCGCTGCTCCTGGTGGTGATGCTGCTCGGGCACTGGCTGGAGATGCGTGCGCTGGGTCAGGCCTCGAGCGCGCTGGATGCGTTGGCGGCGCTGCTCCCCGACGAGGCCGAGCGGCTGGACGAGGTTGGAGAGCCGCAGCCCGTGCCGCTGGGAGAGCTGTCCACCGGCGACGTGGTCCTGGTCCGCCCCGGCGGGCGGGTCCCCGCGGACGGGGTGGTGGTCGACGGCGCCGCCGAGGTCGATGAGTCGATGATCACCGGTGAGTCCCGGACGGTGGCCAAGGGCAAGGGTGACAAGGTCGTCGCGGGCACGGTGAGTGCCGACTCCACGCTCCGCATCAAGGTGGAGGCGGTCGGGGAGCAGACGGCGCTGGCGGGGATCCGCCGTCTGGTGGAGCAGGCCCAGGCTTCCCGGTCGCGGGCACAGGCGCTGGCAGATCGGGCGGCTGCGCTGCTGTTCTGGTACGCCGTCGGCGCCGCAGGGATCACGCTGACGGTGTGGCTGGCGCTGGCGGACTCGGTCCAGGCCGTCCAGCGCACCGTCACCGTGCTGGTGATCGCCTGCCCGCACGCCCTCGGCCTGGCGATCCCGCTCGTGATCGCGATTTCGACGGCGATGGCGGCGAGGTCCGGGATCCTGGTCAAGGACCGGCTCGCGCTCGAACGGATGCGCACCGTCGACGCGGTTCTCTTCGACAAGACGGGCACCCTGACCAGGGGCGCCCCCGAGGTCGTCGGCGTCGCCGCCGCCGGCGGCACCAGCGAGGACGAGGTCCTCGCGCTGGCGGGTGCTGTGGAGTCCGACAGCGAGCACCCGCTCGCGCGTGCCGTCGTGGCCGCCGCGCGCGCGCGTGGGTCCGTCCGGTCGGCGCGAGGTTTCCGCGCGCTGACCGGCAAGGGTGTCCTTGCCGTCGTCGACGGCGAGGAGGCCGCGGTCGGTGGGCCCGCGCTCCTGCGGGAGCGGGGTCTGGACCAGCCGCGTGAGGTCGCCGACGTGGCCGCCGGCTGGGCCGCTGACGGGTCCACGGTGCTCACCGTCATCAAGGGGAACCACGTCGTGGGCGCTCTGGCGCTGGCGGATGCCGTGCGGCCCGAGTCCCGGCAGGCGGTCGAGGAGCTGCACGCCCGGGGTGTGCGCGTGGTGATGATCACCGGGGACGCCCGGCCGGTGGCCGAGGCGGTGGCCCGTGACCTCGGCATCGACGAGGTCTTCGCGGAGGTCCTGCCCGCGGACAAAGCTGACAAGGTCAGCGAGCTTCAGGACCGCGGGATGCGGGTGGCGATGGTCGGCGACGGCGTGAATGATGCCCCCGCCCTGGTCCGGGCCGATGTGGGCATCGCCATCGGTGCCGGCACCGACGTCGCGATCGAGTCCGCCGGCGTCGTGCTTGCCTCCGACGACCCGCGCGCGGTTCTCGGCGTCGTCATCCTGTCCCAGGCCTCCTACCGCAAGATGCTGCAGAACCTGTGGTGGGCCGCCGGCTACAACATCCTGGCCGTACCGCTGGCCGCCGGTGTCCTCGCCCCGATCGGCTTCACCCTGCCCATGGAGGTCGGAGCCGCGCTGATGAGCGTCTCGACCATCCTTGTCGCAGCGAACGCCCAGCTCCTGCGCCGCGTCGACCTCAACCTGGCAACGGCACCAGCAGATCGCCACCGGGCGGGCACTTCCGCGGGTAGCGCCGCCTGAGGCGCGCCAAGGACGCCGCCGAGGACCGGCGGCGCGTTCCACGGCGTGTGTGGTCTTGGCGGAGGCGATCGTGCGGCTGGCTGTCAGTGCGTGACGCGTACAGTCGTCGACCAGGCACAGTCCCGATCGAAGGGCGAAGGACCACGATGGGTCGACTCGGAACGCTCCCACCGCCGGGCGGGTCCGCGAAGCAGCCACAGGCACGCCGAGCCCTGGACGGGTGGCGACGGGGTCTGGTCGCAACCCTCGTGACGCTCGGCATGCTCACCGCGGCCGCGTGCTCATCGACCCTCGCGCCCGCCCCGAGCCCGTCGCCCACGGTCCCCGCGCCGGAGGCGACGACCGACGACGCGCCTGACCAGGCACCGGCCGCTGTGGGGGCGACGGCCCTGTCCGAGGCCCTGGACCACGTGCACGGGCTCGTGGTCACCGGCGACGGCGCCCTGTTGGCCGGCACGCACACGGGCGTCGTCGCGGTGACGACCGAGGGTGCGGTCGGCCTGAGCAAGCGATGAACCATAGGCAAGCGATCCTCAAAGGCCGGTAGAGGCCTGAGTGAAAGGGCGGTTTGCACTGGTCATCCCGCAGAGTCCGGATCAACGCGAGATCTCCGCCTCGACATCTTGTAGTTCAACCTCCAGCTAGCCCATAGCAGGTAAGCCCCAGCCGGAACGGTCACCAAGCCCAGCCACCAACCGACGAAGAAGAGCACGACGCCAAGCACGATTGAGAGCGCACCCACCATTGCACTTAGGTAGGAGGCAATGAGTGCAAG
>JAHECE010000034.1 GCA_024641895.1 Actinomycetales bacterium | reverse complement strand
CGATGAGGCGGTAGATGCCGCCGAACGGGACGGCGGGCTTGGCCCGGTCCTCCGTCAAGGGCATCAAGCGACGCCCTTCTCCACCGGCCAATACGATCGCAAGTACACGGGGGGCTGCCATCGGACCTACTCCTCGGATCGTGTCGCGGTGACCGCGGCCAGAGCTGTACCGGCCTTATCGCGCGGGGACGGTCGTCGTTCGGTGCCCATAGTGCTGAATCGTTTGTGCAGATGTCCAGTACTCGTGTCAAGGCCCTCAGCGCTCGGCCGGCCCGCCTGCGGCCGGGTGCTGCAGAGGCGTCGCCGGCGCGGGCCGGGCGACCGAGTCTCGCTCGACGACGTGTCCACGAATTCGCACCGCTTGCGGCTGACTTCGGCCGGTGGCGACACGCTCGAGGAGGTGGTCCGCCGCCCAGCGTCCCATCTCGTGATGCGGTAGCAGCACCTTCGTCAGCTGAGGCTGGAGGGCCTGGGCCGTGTCGTCGGCGTCGCCGATGCCGACGACGGAGACGTCGGTCGGCACCGTCAGGTCCAAGGCTGCCGCAGCGCGGTAGACGCCGATCGCGATCCGGTCGTTCACGCAAAGGATCCCGGTCGGGCGATCCGCCCCGGTCAGCAGGCGGGAGGCGGCCTCGAACCCACCGGCGGCGTCGGGGGAGGCCGTGACGACGGTCAGTTCTGCAGATGTCAGCCCGGCGGCGGCAGAGCGCGAGCGAAAGCCCTGTTCGCGGCCCGTGGAGTCAAGTCCTCCGGCGGCGTCGGCGACGAGGGCGATGCGCCTGTGCCCGGCCCTGAGCAGGACGTCGGTGCCGTCCCACCCACATGCGAGCTCGTCGGGCGTCACGGACGAGAAGGTCCGGTCCGTGCTGGTCGCGTTGACGAGCACGACCGGATGGGCCCGGACGGCCGACGGCACGGTGATCTCGGCGTGATCCGCCGAGCCGCACAGGATGCCGTCGACCTGCTCATGAAGCAGTGTCTCGAGCTCGCGGGCCTCGTCGGCCGAGCTGCGGCTCGTCGCCATGATGAGCAGTACGGCACCTCTGGCCCCAGCCGCGTCCTGCGCGCCACGCACGATCGCCCCGGCGAACGATGACGTCATGAGGTCGTGCCCGATGAGCCCGATGGTGCCCGCGCCCGCGACGCGCCTCCGGGACCCGTGTGCGCTGGTGACGTCGGGCTGGAGGTCGAGCTTCGTGGGGTCGCAGTGCGTCATAGGGGCCCCATCGGTCGTGCTGCTCGCGCGGGTTCTGCACCGTGCGGCCTCGTTGTCGACGGCCGTCGGCGTTGAATGTCTCAGGCAGAACCACGCTCACAGGCGGGTGGACGCACGTGTGGATCGCGTCCTCCCGGAAGCGATCCTGGCGATCGTGTAGGGCCCAGGGTACACCCGAGTGCGTCCGAATGGCTACCCGGATGTGCCCGAGCGCATCTGTATGGTTCTGTAGAGACGTTTCACTCGGGTGCCGTCTTCGCAGGTCGGTCGCGAGCGGGGGCGTCACCTCGCGGGGATGAGCTCATCCAGGGCGCGGGCGACGCCGTCGTCGTCGTTGCTCGCAGTGATCAGATCGACTTCGGCGAGCACCTCGGGGCGGGCGTTGGCCGGCGCCACGGCTGTGCCGGCGAAGGCGAGCATGGCGAGGTCGTTCATCCCGTCACCGATCGCGATGACGCCTTCTCGGGGGATGCCGCGCTGATCGCAGTAGGTGCGCAGAGTTGACGCCTTGTCGACATCGGCACGGGTGATCTCGAGGTAGGTCGGGTTCGACGTCTGTGCGCGCAGCCCGGCCGGGAGTGCGGCGACGAGTGCGGCAAGGGTTGCCGGTGCTGAGCTCGGCGCGATGGCCAGCAGCTTGTCGGGGCCCTTGGGCTGCGCGGCGAGGTCCGCGACCGTCGGGACCCACTCGACGATTCGTGCCTCGCGGCGAACCGCATCGTCGAGGTGGGAGACGAGCCATTCCTGGCCGGAGAACCAGTTCATCGCGAGGCCCGCGCTCAGGGCAGCCGAGACCGCCGCGCGTGCGAGATCGAGCGGGATCGGGTGCTGGTCGATGATCCGAAGTCGACCAGTGCTCGAGAAGCTGCCGGTGACGGCGCCCTGAGACCCGATGAACACAGCGGGCTCGACCAGGCCGAGCCGGCGCAGGATCGGCCAGAGCGCGGCAGGGGGTCGCGATGTCGTCAAGACCACGTCCACGTCGCGATCCCGGACTCGCCGGATCGCCGCCGCCGTCGCGTCCGAGACCCGGTGATCGCTGGTCAGCAGCGTGCCGTCGACGTCGATCGCGACGAGGCGCGCCCTCGTGAACTGGCTCGTGCTCGCGGGCAGGTCCATCCGGCGACGATAGCCGGGCCGCGCCTCGGGGCGAGGCGGTCGGAGCGTGGGTGCTGCCCGTCGCGTGCGCTGCGGGCGAGGTCCCATCGAATCGGCGTTGCAGAATCGTTACCGCAGAGTTGCGCACGAGGGGACGGGTACGCCCTAGGTTCAACACGTACTGGCGCCCGCGAACAGGTGCCGGTCGTCAGGTTCCAAGGGCGGATCAACCTCTGCCGCCCGCGTCGCGACCGCCGGGAGGCCCCGCATGGGCGATGCTCGCCCCATCCTCGAGATGCAGCACATCACGAAGGACTTCCCAGGAGTTCGCGCCCTCGACGGCGTCACCATGTCCGTGCGCACGGCTGACATCCACGCGATCTGCGGGGAGAACGGCGCCGGCAAGTCGACGCTGATGAAGGTCCTGTCCGGCGTCTACCCGCACGGGACATACGGCGGCGCGATCGTCTTCGACGGCCAGGAGGTCGAGTTCAAGGGCATCAAGTCCTCGGAGCGAGCCGGGATCGTCATCATCCACCAGGAGCTTGCGCTCATCCCCGAGCTGTCGATCGTCGAGAACATCTTCCTGGGCAACGAGATCGTCAAGAACGGCTTGATCGACTGGGACGAGGCTCGCCGCCGGACCCTGGACCTCCTCGCCAGGGTCGGCTTGTCGATCGACCCCAGTACCCCGATCAAGACCCTCGGTGTGGGGCAGCAGCAGCTCGTCGAGATCGCCAAGGCGCTGTCAAAGGATGTCCGGCTGCTGATCCTCGACGAGCCGACGTCGGCCCTCAACGAGGACGACTCGGAGAACCTGCTCAACCTGATGCTCGGGCTCAAGGCCAAGGGCATCACCTGCCTCATGATCTCGCACAAGCTCAACGAGATCGCGGCCGTCTCCGACGCCGTGACGGTGATCCGGGACGGCAAGACCGTCGAGACCTATCCCGTCGAGGCGGGCGCCGTCGACGAGGACCGCATCATTCGGTCCATGGTGGGCAGGTCCCTCGAGAACCGTTACCCGGAGCACACCCCGACCATCGGGGAGACGATCTTCGAAGTCAGGAACTGGCGCGTCGAACACCCGACGCTGCCGGGCCGGTTGATCTGCAACGACTCGAACTTCACCGTCAAGCGCGGGGAGATCGTCGGATTCGCGGGCCTCATGGGCGCCGGTCGCACGGAGCTGGCACGGTCGATCTTCGGGCGCAGCTACGGGATCTTCGTCTCGGGGGAGATCTTCCTTCGCGGCGAGAAGGTCGTGCTGCCGAACGTCCGCGCGGCGATTCGGAACGGGATCGCCTACGTCCCGGAGGACAGGAAGACCCTCGGCCTCAACCTGCTGGACTCGATCAAGGTCACGACGGTTTCCGCGAACCTGGACGGGATCCTGCGGCGCGGCCTGATCGACGACGCCATGGAGTACGAGGTGGCTGAGGGCTACCGCAAGTCCATGCGAACCAAGGCGCCGAGCGTCGATGTCGGAGTCAAGACCCTCTCCGGCGGAAACCAGCAGAAGGTCGTCCTGGCGAAGTGGATGTTCCCCGATCCGGACGTGCTGATCCTCGACGAGCCGACCCGTGGCATCGACGTGGGTGCCAAGTACGAGATCTACCGCCTCATCCAAGAGCTCTCGGACGAGGGCAAAGCCGTGGTCGTCATCTCCTCCGAGCTGCCCGAGCTCATGGGGATCACTGATCGCATCTACACCATCTGCGAGGGCCGGATCACCGGGGTGGTCGACACCGCTGAGGCCAACCAGGAACAGCTCATGCGGATGATGACCACCACCGCGTCGATGGCACGCTGACCAGCAGGAAAGAGAGCTACCTAGGATGAAGTCACTGAAGCAGGTGCTCGGCGGGGACCTCCGCCAGTTCACGATGGTGGGTGCGCTCATCGCGTTGCTCATCGCGTTCGAGATCGCCTCTGGTGGGCGCATGCTCACGTCGTCGAACTTCCAGAACCTCCTGTCCGGAAACGCCTACGTGCTGATCCTCGCCATCGGCATGGTCATGGTGATCGTGATCGGGCAGATCGACCTGTCGGTCGGTTCGGTAGCAGGTGTCGTCGGCATGATCGTGGCGCTGACGGCGCGCGATCTGAACGTTCCCTGGTGGGTGGCGCTGTTCATCGGTCTCGGCGTCGGCATGCTCATCGGGGCCTGGCAGGGGATGTGGGTCGCTCGGATCGGGATCCCCGGATTCATCACGACCCTCGCGGGCATGCTGATCTTCCGCGGCGTCGTGATCTGGATCAGCGGGTCCATCAGCGTCCCGGTGCCGGATGAGTTCAGGACGCTGGGCTCCGGCTACCTGCCGGAGTGGGGGCCCACCTTCACCCAGATGAACAACTCGACGCTGCTTCTCGGCATCCTGGCCATCGTCGCCCTCGGCTGGACCCAGTTCCGCAAGTACTCCCGGCTTTCCTCGATGGCTTCCGAGAAGCCGCCGTTGTGGCCCGTCGTCGTTCGGGTGGTTCTCATCGCCCTGGTGATCGGATACCTGACCTGGCTGTTCGGCAGCGGGCGCCCGGGCACCTCCTTCCCGATCCCGGGTCTGATCCTCGTGGCGCTGGTGCTGGTCTACTCCACGATCACCCAGCGCACGCGGTTCGGCCGGCACATCTACGCGGTCGGCGGCAACCGAGCCGCGGCAGCCCTGTCCGGTGTGGACACCAAGCGGGTGACCTTCATCGTGATGGCCAACATGTCGTTCCTCGCCGCCATCGCCGGAATCATGTTCGTCGGCCGAGCCACGGCGGCAGGCCCGTCCGACGGCACCGCGTGGGAGCTCGACGCCATCGCGGCCGTGTTCATCGGCGGCGCGGCCGTCTCCGGTGGCATCGGGACCGTGACCGCATCCATGGTCGGTGGCCTCGTCATGGCCGTGCTCAACAGCGGTCTCTCGTTGATGGGCGTGGGCGCCGATCGCACGGCGGTCATCAAGGGCCTCGTGCTCCTCGCGGCCGTCGCCTTCGACGTCTACAACAAGGAGCAGGGCCGGCCCTCGATCTTGGGCAGGCTCTTCCCGAAGAAGGAGCCGGTCGCGACGGCGGCGGAGCCAGCGGGCTCCGCTCCGGTCGCAGGGAAAAAGGGATAGAGCCTGACCTGACGTCACGGCCGACGAGTCGTGACTGAGGACGCAAGCCTGCGGGTTACCGCTCGCAGGAGTACCCGCACCCGAGGTCGGGTGTACGCGCAGAAGGAGAAGACATGAAGAGGAAGTCTCTGGGCCTCGTGGCGATGGCCGCCGTGGGTGCTCTGGCGCTCGGCGCATGCTCGGGCGGCGGTCGTGGCGACACGACCGACGGGACCACGGACGGCACGAGCGGCTTCGCCGCGGACGCCACGATCGGCATCTCTCTGCCGTGGCTTGGTACCCAGAACTGGAAGGAAGCGCAGGACCTGTTCACCACGCAGCTCACCGACGCAGGCTTCAAGCCGGTTGTCCAGGCGGCGGACAACAAGGTCACCCAGCAGCAGTCGCAGATCGAGTCGATGATCCAGAGCGGCGCCAAGGTCATCGTCGTCGGCCCCATCGACGGCAAGCAGCTGGGCAGCGTGCTCGAGTCGGCGGCCGCCGAGGGTGTCAAGATCATCGGCTACGACCGGATGATCGAGAACACCGAGGCGGTTGACGCGGTGGTCCAGTTCGGCAGCATCCGCACCGGTGAGCTGCAGGGCCAGTCGCTCCTCGACGGCCTCGCCGAGCGCAAGGGTCCGGGTCCGTACAACATCGAGCTCTTCGGTGGCGGCCCGGCCGACCCGAACGCCCCGAACTTCTTCACAGGCGCGATGTCGGTGCTCCAGCCGAAGATCGACGACGGCACGCTGGTGGTCGTCTCCGGTCAGACCGAGTTCACCCAGGTCGCCACGGTTGACTGGAGCAACGCTGAGGCCCAGAAGCGGATGGACTCCCTGCTCTCGGGCTTCTACGCCGACAAGAAGATCGACGGCGTGCTCGCTCCGAACGACGGCATCGCGCGAGCGATCCTGACTTCGGCAGAGGGTGCTGGTCAGGACGTTCCCGTCGTTGACGGCCTCGACGCCGAGAACGAGTCCGTCGTGTCCATCTGGGAGGGCAAGCAGTACTCGACCGTGGCCAAGCCCACCGACCTGTTGGTGGCCCAGACCGTTGAGCTCATCCAGGCACTCCAGCAGGGCAACGACCTGCCGACGCCGAGCGAGTCGGTCGACAACGGCAAGATCGAGGTTCCGGTCTACGCGCTCGACCCGGTCGTCGTCACCAAGGACAACGCCGAAGAGGTCTTCGCGAACGACCCGGCGCGGCTGGCCCTGCTCAAGTAGCAGGGTGGTAGGCGCGTCCTGACGGGCCAAGCACGTGGGGCCCGGCCGTCGAGAACGGCTGGGCCCCACGCGCGTCGGGCGAACCCCTCGGGTGCATGCAACAAGAGAGAACGGGTGGCACGTCGTGCGCGCGTCGAGCGCCGCGGTAGCCCGACCAGTCGGAAGTGCCGCGACAGCGCTGAACACGGGATCGACGCAGTTCCGTGGAGAGAAGGTCTCTGAGATGTCATCAACAGCTGAGTACGACGCCTTCGGACCGTGGATCTACGAGATCCGGTCGGAGGACGAGATCCCGCGGTTGTTCCGGGGCCACGGGCTCGACCTGGCCGGCGCGCTCATGACGATCAAGGTCCCTCGCGAGATCGAGCGGCGCGTTGCCACGCCCGCCATGGACCTCTACGACAGCGTCCTCTCGCTCGGACCCGATCTCATCACCGTGCTCACCCGGCGCGGGCGGGAGGTGGACTCCCGGCAGGTCCCCTACCTCGACCTGGAAGGGATCACCGAGGTCGTCGACCTCCTCGACTGCGCCCTGACCCTGCACGTCGACGTCGCTCCCGTCGTCGTCCCCTTCAATGCGTCTTCGACCGAGGTCATCTCCCAACTCGTTGACGTGATTCGGGGTAAGTACCTGGGAGGTGCCGCGGCGAAGCCGGCCGCCGCGGCGAAGCCGGCCGCCGCGGCCAAGGGCGCCCCTGGGCCCGCCGCCGCACCGCCGATCGAACCCGATCTGCAGAGCCTCTACCGTCGGGCCGTCCGGGACGGCGGCGTCCGGACTCTTGGGGTCCAGAAGCGGCGCGTCGTCACGCCGATCGGCGCCTCGGGCGTTGGCCGGGCCATCGCGCGCGCCTGGCCCACCACGCTGCAGAGCGCGGTGGTCACGCTGGGTCGGCGCGAGGTGCAGATCCTGCATCGAGCGCGCGCCTTCGCCACGGGCCGCAGGCCGGTCCAGTCGCTGGCTCGCACGTTCCTCCCGCTCGAGCGGTTGGTCGACGTCGAGGTCAGGGCGAGCCAGCAGCACGAGGCCGTGAGCGCGCTGCTGGTCAAGGTCGGACGCGTGACGCACGAGTTCTTCTTCGACACCGCGACCGCCGACCGGCTCGCCGATGCGCTCAGGCGTGAGGCCGGCATCTGAGCACCGGGGTGACGTCGTGACGACACCTGGTGACGCCGAGTACCGGGCCGGCCAGCGCGCCGATCTGCTGCGGTTCGCAACAGGTGCGCGGCACCCGCTCGGCTTCGGCTGGCTCGACGGCGCCGGTCGTCTCGATGAGACGCACCCGGTGGAGCTCTGGATCACCTGCAGGATGACCCACATCGCGGCGCTCGGCGCCCTGGCCGACGAGCGCCCGGCAAACGGGGGCCCGGACCGCGGTGCCTTGCTCGCGCTCGCTGAGCACGGGGTCGCGGCGCTCACCGGGCCGCTCGCCGATGCGCAGAACGGTGGGTGGTTCGCCGCCGTCGGCGAGGACGGGCCCGAGCTGACCAGCAAGCAGTCCTACGGGCACGCGTTCGTCGTCCTCGCCGCAAGCTCGGCTGCCGCAGCCCGCGTCGCCGGTGCGGACGACCTGCTCGCCCAGGCACTTCAGGTCAGCCTCGATCACTTCTGGGACGAGCGCGTCGGGCTGTCGGCGGAGGAGTGGGACGCCGCCTGGACCACCCGGGACACCTACAACGGCATCAACGCGAACATGCACACGGTCGAGGCGTACCTCGCAGCCGGTGACGTGAGCGGCGATCGATCCTGGCACGAGCGGGCGCGCCGCATCTCCGAGCGGGTAGTCGCATGGTCGAGGGCGAACGACTGGCGGGTCCCCGAACATTTCGACGCCGAGTGGCGCCCGATGCTCCAGTTCAACCGCGACGAGCCGGCCCATCCGTTCCGCCCTTACGGCGCGACGGTGGGTCACGGGCTGGAGTGGGCGCGGCTGCTGGTAGCGCTCGACGCGAGCCTCGGCGCGAACGCGCAGCCCGGCCTGGTGGACAGCGCCGTCGCGCTCGCAGATCGGGCCGTGGCGGACGGGTGGGCCGCGGACGGCGCAGCGGGCTTCGTGTACACGACCGACTGGGAGGGCCGACCTGTGGTCCACGAACGCATGCACTGGGTGATCGCGGAGGCGCTGGGCACCGCCAGCGTCCTGGCCCGCGCCACCGGGGACCCGCGGTGGTCGGAGCGCTACGACCTGTGGTGGGACTACGCCGACAGGTGCGTCGTCGATCATGCGGGCGGCTCGTGGCGACACGAGCTCGATCGGACGAACGCCCCCGCGGCTAGCGTCTGGCCGGGCAAGCCCGACGTGTATCACGCCTACCAGGCGGCCCTTGTCCCCGATCTGCCGATCGCCCCGTCGTTCGCCACCGCTCTGGCCGCCGGCTCGGCACCCTGGCAGGGCGCGGGGCCAGGGGTGACCGCGTGAGCGCCTCGAGCGACGTCGCTCTGCTGAGCACGATCGCCACCCTCGAGGCCCAGGAGAGGGAGCTGGTCTTCTCGCGGTTCGACAACGACGATGCCTGGCGCCTCGGGTGCCTGCTCGTGGAGCTCGCGAAAGAGCGGAACCTGCCGGTGACGATCGATGTGCGCCGGGGTTCTCAGCAGCTCTTCCACGCCGCACTCCCGGGGACGGCACCGGACAACGACAGCTGGATCGAGCGCAAGGCCCGCGTCGTCGTGCGATTCGGGGAGTCGTCCTACCTGGTCGGCCTGCGTGCCACGGCGAAAGGGTCGACGTTCGCCTCGAAGCACGACCTGCCGTTGCAGGAGTACGCGGCGCACGGCGGGTGCTTCCCGGTGCGGGTCGCGGACGTGGGCGTGGTGGGCACGGTCACGGTGTCCGGCCTTGCGCAGGCGGACGACCACGCACTGGTCGTGGAGGCTCTGCGCGTCTTCCTCGCCTGACTCGCCGGCGGGCGTCGTCGGCCGGGGTACGACCGCGTCGGCGCCTTCGCCTACTCCCACCTGAACCAGTGGATGGCGACGGCGGCAAAGGCCACCGAGTACGCCGTCAGGAGCAGCAGCGGAGCGGCCGAGGGGAACTGCCCCGCGAAGGATTCGGTGAGCGCCTGTGCGGCCGCGCCGGTCGGCGTGGCCTGGCTGATGCCGCGAAGCAGGTCGGGCATCTGCGCCTGGGGGAACCACAGGCCGGCGAAGAAGGCGAGCGGGAAGAAGAGGCCTTGGCCCATGGCCACCGCCGCTCGTCCGGTCCTGGCGAACGCCGCGACGCACAGACCCAGCGAGAACAGGCAGCCGGCGCCGAGGGTGATGGCGAGCAGGAAGCCGAGAGGTTGGGCGGGTAGCTTCAGGCCGAACGCCGCCATGCCGATCACGACGATCAGCACGAAGGCGACCGCGGCCATCACGAGATTGACCACCAGCTGGGCCGCCAGGAGTCTCGAGGGGGGAACGGGCGTGGTCGACATGCGGCGCAGGACGCCCAGCTCGCGGTAGTTGGCCAGCGGGTAGGGGATCCCCATGAAGGCGAGCATCGACAGTGCGATGACCATCAGGATCGGGACGTAGGCGTCGAAGAGCGTGCCACCCCCGAGTCCGGGTAGCGGTTCCTGGAAGGCGGGAATGCTGCCGAAGATGATCACGAGCAGCACGGGCATGCCCACTCCCCACACGAGCCCGATCGGCTCGCGCCATGCCAGCCGGGCTTCCGTGATCACGAGCCGGCGGAAGGCCCCGCCCGCGGCGGCCTTGGTCCGGGCAGTCATCGCTTTGCGTCACCCCCGTCCGCGTCGTCGATCGGGTGACCGGCCAGTGCGATGAACGCGTCCTCGAGCGATGCCGACTCGGTCCGGACGTCGCCCGCTCGCACCCCGGCTGCGGCCAGCGCCTGCACGACGTCGGCGACGATGTCGCCGGAGCCGCTCACGACGACGTGCTCACCCTGACGCTCGATCGAGCTGACCCCGGGGAGCCGGGTCAGGAGGGTCTCGTCGAAGGCCCTCGACGGCCGTAGCCGCACCCTCGTCCCACCGCCGTGCAAGGCCGCCAACCCGGACGGGGTCCCGGTGGCGACCACGGTCCCGCGGTCGATGAGGACGACCCGGTCGCACAGTCGTTCGGCTTCCTCCATGTAGTGGGTGACGAGGACGACGGTGACACCGCGGGCCCGGATCGCCTCGACGAAGGCCCAGGTGTCGCGGCGCGCCTGCGGGTCCAGGCCGGTCGTCAGCTCGTCGAGCACGACGACCTCGGGACGGCCGATCATCGCCAGGGCGATGAAGAGCCGCTGCTTCTGGCCCCCCGAGAGGTTCTGGAAGTAGGCGTCCCGCTTGTCCGCCAGCCCGAGTGTGTCCACGAGTCCCGCGACGTCGGCGGACTCGCGGTAGAAGGAGCGGTACAGCTCGAGAGCCTCACCGACCCGGAGCTTGGCCGGCAAGGCGCTCTCCTGGAGCTGTACGCCCACGCGCTGCCGGAGCTCCTGCCGGTCCACCCGGGGGTCCAGGCCGAGCACGCGGACACGTCCGGAGTCCGGCTCGCGCAGGCCGGGCAGGGCCTCGACCGCGGTGGTCTTCCCGGCACCGTTCGGGCCCAGGACGCCGAAGATCTCGCCGGCCTCGACGGAGAAGCTGACGTCGTCGACGGCGACGACGGAGCCGTAGATCTTGCGTAGGTGCTCGACCTCGATGACGGCCACGCCTCGCGCCCTCCCTCCCTGGACCACTACGGCGCTTCGACGGACTCGCGCTCTCCCTCCTGCAGGCGGGCGAGGCGGCCCTGCGGATACGTCCGTCCACCATCGTGCCCGGCGCGCTCGTCGGCAAGGGACGAACGCCCCGGCTCCGGCCCTCGACCTCCCCCCGGCGGGCCGCGCGCACCGGGTCCGCAGGGTCGCGCGGCCCCGGCCCTATCCTCGGGGAGGTCGCTGACCCGACTCCAAGGGGCGGCGTCCCAGTCGATGGCCTCGTCGACGTGCCGCGTCCGGTCGGTCGGTGCGGGACCGAGGGCGGCGCCGTCTCCGGCTGCCCGATCGCGTAGGAGGAGCCAGATATGACGTCGAGCCATCCGGCGGCCAGGCCCGTGACCGCGTCGACCGACCTCGGCGCGGTCCCGGCGTGAGCGCCCAGGCTCGCGCGGACGACGACGCGACCGCAGGTCTCCTCGACAGGCGCACCTGGCGAGCGGCCGACCTCAGGGCCTTCGCCTCCGAAGCCGGGGCGCCTCGGGCTCGCCGACCCACCGATGTCGCACTCCTGGCCCTGTCGGTCCTCACCGTGGTGGGGATCGGCGCGCTCGCGCCGGGACCCACGGCGATCGGCGTGGCGATCGAGTCCGTGGTCGCGGCCACGGTGGGGCTGCTCGGGTGGTTCTGGGAGATCTGCTCGGCGCTTCTGCTCGTCTGGACTCTCGTCCTCCTGGTGGCCGCGGCGGTGACTCGCGGACGCCGACTGCTCCTCGGCGAGCAGCTGCTGGCCGGCGGGATCGCCCTCGGCGGGGCGACGCTCGCCGGCGTCGCTGCCGGCGGGGGATCGGCGGGGGTCGTCGATGCCTTGCTCCCGCCCGTCTCTGCCGTGGCCTACCCCTCGGCACGGCTCGCCGTCGCCGCGGCCGTCATCGTGATGACGTCCCCTGAGCTCAGCAGGCCACTTCGACACGCAGGTCGGTGGGTGGTCGCCCTCGGAGCGGTGGCGGTCGTCGGGACAGGCGTGGCCGTCCCGATCGGGGTGATCGCCGGCCTCGCGATCGGCTTCGGCGCCGGTGCAGCGGTCCACCTGGTGTTCGGGTCTCCGGGCGGCCGGTTGCCGCTGAAGAAGGTCGCCGACGCCCTCGCCGATCTCGGGGTGCAGGCTCACGACCTGGAGTTCGCGCAGCTCGCCGCCCGCGGCGTCCAGCTCGTCGCCGGACGGTCTGCGGACGGGCGCCCGCTGCTTGTGAAGGTCTACGGACGTGATGCGTGGGACGGACAGCTGATCTCCTCCCTCTGGGCGTCCCTCTGGTACCGCGACCAGACCCCGTCGACCCGCCTGAACCGAGTCCAGCAGGTCGAGCACGAGGCGTTCGCCACGCTGCTCGCCGAACGGGCCGGAGTCCCCGTGCTACCCGTCGTGGCAGCCGGGCTCGCGACAGGGCGGGACGCCCTTCTCGTCATCGATGCCGACGCCGCGCCCCTGCCGGGAACCGCGGAGCCGGGCGACGAGGTGCTGGCTGGGCTCTGGGCAGCGCTGGAGCGCCTGCACGACATCGGCATCGCGCACGGCCGGATCACGCCAGACCGCCTGATGCTGCGGGAGGACGGATCACCGGCGCTCGCCGACTTCGCAGCCGCGACGGTCGCCGCCAAGGACACCCAGATCATGGCGGACCGCGCCCAGCTGCTCGTGAGCACGGCCCTGGTCGTCGGGCCGGACCGCGCCGTCCGGGCTGCGGAGAGCGCGCTGGGGTCGGAGCGACTCGGCGACGCGCTTCCGCTCATTCAGCCGGCCGCGCTCGAGCCGGCGTTGCGTCGCGCGGTCAAGGCGAGCGGCTGGGAGGTGAACGAGCTCCGGGAGGCCGCCGCGGCGGCTGCGGGACGAGAAGCGCCGAGGCTCGAGCGGCTGCGGCGCGTCACGGTGACCTCGTTCCTCACCGTCGTGGTGGTCGTGTTCGTGGCCTACGTGATCATCTCGGCGATCGCCGGCATCGGCTGGTCGACGCTTGTCGACGAGCTGAGCCAGGCCAGTCCGTGGTGGGTGGTCGCGGCCATCCTCGTGGCGCCTGTCGTCCAGGTGGGTCAAGCCTTCTCCACGCTCGGTGCGTCCGAGCGACCCGTCCGGCTCGGGCCGGTGCTCGCGCTGCAGTACGCGATCCAGTTCGTGGCGCTGGCCGTCCCGAGCTCGGCAGCGCGGGTGGCCCTGGCGGTGCGCTTCTTCCAGAAGGCGGGTGCCAGCGTCACCGCAGCGGCCGCCGTCGGCGTCGTCGACAGCCTGTCCGGGTTCCTGCTCGAGGCGCTCGTGATCGTCGGGATCGGCCTGACCGGCGTCGTCCCGCTGTCGCTGCCGGGCAGTGCCGCCGGAGGGGCGTTGTCATTCGACGGCCCGGTGCTGGCCGTTCTCGTGGGGGTACTGGTCCTGGCCATCGGGGTGAGCCTGCTCGTCCCCGGAGTGCGCCACTTCCTCGGCTCGCGCGTCGCGGACAGCAAGGTGGCGCTCAGCGTCCTGCACTCTCGCCGCAACGTCGCGATGCTCTTCCTCGGCAACCTCGGCGCGCAGGTGATGTTCGCCGTCGTGCTGGGCATCTCCCTGCGGGCCTTCGGTCACGAGGCGCCCTTCGCGGCTCTGCTGCTCGTCAACACCCTCGTCTCCCTGTTCGCGGGGCTGGTTCCCGTACCCGGAGGCATCGGGGTCACGGAGGCAGCCCTGACGGCCGGGCTGGTTGCGGTCGGGGTGCCCAGTGCCACCGCGCTGTCCGCGGCGATCGTCTACCGGCTGGCCACGTACTACATCCCGCCGATCTACGGAGCGCCCGCGATGAGCTGGCTCCGCCGCGGCGGATACGTGTAGCCGGGGCGGGCGCCTCCGGTGGTGATCCGCGGTCCTGTTCAGCTGGCCAGGTGGCGCCGCGCGGGTGCGCGGGGGACCCTCGCGCCGGCTCAGGAGCCGAGCACTGCCTGCGTCCGCGCCACGAACCCCGCGGGATCCACCCGGGTCGGCTGATCCGGCGTCTCCCCGGAACCGAGGTGGACGCACGCCTGCTCGCTGTGAACCCAGCAGGAGCCCTCGCCGGTCAGGCTCACCCGAGCAGCGCCTCGAGCGTGACGAACGAGTAGCCGCGTGCTCGCAGCTCGTCGATGACCCGCGGCAGGGCGTTGGCGTCGAGCGTGGAGCCGTCGGTGGGGTTGGCGCCCACGTGCATGAGGACGATCTCTCCGGGCTGGGCGTTGTCGAGGACGCGCTGGAGCACGATGTCGGCCGTGATGCCGCCGCTCGTCCCTTCCCAGCCGAGCGTGTCGACGGTCCAGCGCACGGCCACATAGCCGGCGTCGTTCACCGCGTCGATGTCGGCTGCGGTGCGGTCACCGAAGGGGAACCGGAACAGGGGCTTGGCGCCTGGACCCCCCGACGACGCGACGATCGAGGCCTCGGCCCGAGCCAGGTCGGCGGCGATCTCGACGTCGGTCAGCTCGGGGTAGTGGTCGTGGGTGTCGGAGTGGTTCCCGAGGCGATGCCCGGCGCTCGCGATGGCCGCGACGCGCGCGGGGTACATCCTCGCGAAAGCGCCGGTCAGGAAGAACGTGCCGTGCACGCCTTCGCTGGCGAGGGTGCTCAGGATCGACGGGAGGCCTGTGTCGCTGGCGCCGGCATCGAAGGTCAGCGCCACCACCTTGGCCGTCGTGGGGATCCGCTCCCAGTCAGTTCCGAGAAGCGACGGGTCCAGTGCGGTGACGGTCACGCTGCGGCAGCCGAGGGGTTTGTGGGTGCCGGGGCCGACGTTGGAGGCGGTGACGCAGACGGTGTGGGTGCCGGGGGTGGCGGTGAGGGTGCCGGTGAAGCCGTGGTTGGGCCCGTAGGCGGGGTAGACGGCGGCCACGTCGGGGCGGCTCGTGTTCGCGTAGAGGTGGCGGCCGAGGCCGTCGACGGTGACCCAGACGTAGATCGGGGCGGTCGTGTCGGGGTCGATGGCCCAGCCCTTGACCTCGACGCCGCCGGCCACGGCGCGGGCGCTCTCGTAGTTGCCGAACGGG
>JAHECE010000033.1 GCA_024641895.1 Actinomycetales bacterium | reverse complement strand
CTCGCGCACGGCCCCCCAGCTCGAGACGTCGTTCTCGATCTCCTGGAGAACCGTCCAGGCATCCGTGTCCTTCGTCGCGGACAGGCAGGACCGCAGGATCTCGAGGCGCTCCGCGACGGCGAGCCGCTCCCGCCGGTTGGATCCCTCCGTGAAGACGCGGTGGTAGTGCTCGACGATCGCGTCGGCCCGCTCCCGCAGGGTGTCGGTGACCAGCGCGCGCGCCAGCGCGGCGTCTGGCCCGGCAGCCCGCCACCGGAAGCCGGCGCACGCCTGGGCCCTTGCGTCCGCGACGCACGAGTCGATCACGGCGAGGAGCTTGTCGATGTCGGGCGGCGTCTCGCCGCGCCGCTTGACGAGCCACTCGAGCGTGACCCAGTCCAGTCCGTAGGAGACGCCGGGAGATCCCGTCCGCTCCCTGTTGCGCTCCATCGCGCGCTCGTAGGAGTCCGTGGCCTCGCGGAGGGTCGACCAGCTGGGCCGCTCACCCGACGTGCCCCGGCGCCTGAGAAGGGAACCGCGGATAGCCAGCAGCTCGGGAGTCTCGCCTTGGACTCGCAGCAGGGCGTCGAGGAGGTCGTCGGCCGCCTTGTCGAGCCTGTGCTGCTCGGATCTGTCCTCGTCGAGCTGCCGGGCGAGCCTCACCATCGCGTCGACGAGGCGCTCGACGAGGCTGAGCGGGGCTCCGCCCTCCCAGGCTCGAAGGGCCTGCTGGAAGCGCTCGACCGCCGTCCCGTACTCGCCGAGGCCCGACCAGGCGACCGCCTCGGCATCGAGCTCGGCTCCGCCCCGCCACTGCTCGGGCGCGTTCGTGAGCAGGTCCCGCAGTGCGGTCACGAGCGTGGCGCGCTCGTCGTCGGGGGCGTCGTCCGCCCGTCGGCTCAGGCTGCGCAGCTCGTCGCGGAACTGCTTGCGGGAGATCGTGGCGCGGCTCTCCCGGTGTGTCGCCTCGCCCAGGTTGATGCGCATCGCCGGCGGCCCGTAGATCTGGTAGGCGCCCCAGGTGTTGACCTCGGGATACGTCCGGTAGATGGCGCTTCGCGCGTTCTTCGCCGCCTCGCCGAGGTCGTAGGGGCCCAGGAGGTCGTCGTAGAACCTCTCGGCGAAGGCTGCCGCCGCGGCGTCGTCCACGGCCCAGGCCGCGGCGACGACGCCGCGGACGCCGTCGTCGATGAGCTGGCGGGCGAGGCTGGAGGCCATCCGGCCGGGTGCGTTGAGCGGCTGCCCGCCCGGCTCGTCGCCCGCTCCGCGACGCAGGACGACCGAGCCGACGTGGCAGGCGTTGAGGAACACGAGGTCCGGTGTCGCCCGCATCTGGCGCACCTCGTGGGCGGTGAGCAGGGTATCGGCGCCGATGAGGATGCCATTCTTGAACTCCGACTCGTACGTGCCGTGCGCCGCGATGTGGATGATGCGGTAGTCGTGCTCGAAGAGGGCGTTCATGATTCGGGTGATCGTCACGGACTCGTCGTCGTCGGACTCGGAGATCAGTGCCGTGACCTCGAACCCTCGTTCGGCGAGCTTGGCCGCGACGCGCCTGGCCTCCGTGCGGGCGCCCGCGAGCCGCGGCCGCACGCCGGCGGGGTCGCCGATCACCAGCGCGCGCGCACCCGCGGCGGGCCGGACCGAGTCCCGGAACGTGGTGGTCTCGAGCCTGCGGAGCATGCCTGTCTCCACCGCGAGCGGCAGCGGAGCCTCCTGCGAGCCCCGGGTCGCGAGCAGCTCGAACGGAATCGTCGAGGCGACCGCGTCGACGACGAACATCACGTTCTCCGTCGCCGGTCCCTGGCCCTTCATGCTCGGGGGCAGGAGCAGCTCGTAGAGCGTGTTGTAGAGCTGCGGGTCGGCCTGAGGCTGGTCGATCCCCTCGTCGATGAGGTGGTCGAGGATGCGTCGCTGTGCCTGGGTGATCCGCTGTTCCGCCCGGGCGGTGGTCCCGATGCTCGTGAAGGACAGTGCGACGACGTCGTGATCGACGGCCCCCTCGTGCTCTGCCGCCGCGACTCGGACGGTTCGCCACGCCCCGGAGCTGTAGTCCGGAGCGGGCAGGCCCGGCCTGCCCTGGCACCCCTCGAGCAGGAATCGCTCGGCCGCGAGGACGGCACCCTCGGGTTGACGCTCGCCGGCGAGCCGGATCGCCGCCTCGGCCGCCTCGATGGCCCGGTCCTCGTACAGCTCGACGAACTGGAGCGACTCGACCCACGCGCCACCCACCTGGTCCCGGACGTCGAACAGTCGCCGGTTCGCGAGGTGCACGCCGCGCGCGATCGCGGCGAGGGACGGTTGGACGGCAATCGCGCCGTTGCCGCTCGTGCCGATCAGCACCGACGCCACGGTGAGCCCATGGCCGGGCGGGCAGGTGCCGTCGTCGCGCTGGGTGAGGACGAGCTTGAGGATCGCTTGGGTCACGCTGGCCGTGAGCTGGCCCGGGGTGAGCTCGCCAGGGTTGCCGATGCCGAGGACGACCGCCGCACCCGGGCCGCCTGGGCGCCGGATGACGTCGCAGGTGCCGAAGGGGCCCGCGAGCTGACCGAGCGCGGCACGGGCCGAGAGCGAGCCGCCGAAGCGGTGATCGAGGACGTGCTCGGCGCCGCGCAGCGGGGTGCCGTCGTACGCGCCGACCATGACGGGCACGTCGAGGTGAGTGATGTCGCCGTGGACGACGGACAGCCGGATCGCGCGCGCCGGTGCGGGTCCCGCGGTGACGGAGATCCCGACCGGCGCCAGCGCCAGGTCCACGTCGGACGGGAACTCGACGTGACCCTCGAACGGGACCAGGGGCGCTCGCAGCGCCGGTCCCGATGGTGCGGAGGCCAGGAGGCCGGCGCTGGTGCCGCGGCGCAACAGCTCGACGACCTGGCCCGTGCCCGCGGCGGTGCTGAGGATCTCGGCGTGCGACATGGGTGACCAGGACGTGGCGGCGCCGGGAAGGGGGGCGGCCGCTGTCGGGACCAGACCGTCACCCTCCGTGGAGGTGACGAACGTGGCCTTCTCGGCCGACCAGTCCACGACGGTCGGGGTGCGCGAGCCGAGCAGGACGCCGACCGGGGTCGCGACGGGCGCGAGCAGGCGACTGTCCCGTGCCCGCGACAGGACGTCGACGGGGAACGGTGCTCCGTCGGGCAGCAGCTCCGCCAGGCCCGGCAGTGCGGCGAGCGCCGCACCGACTCCGGTGGCGTCCCGGGTCGGGTCGAGCAGCGCGAGCCGTGCGCTGAGCTCGTCGTGCCCCTTGAGGGTCGCCGCGATCCGCCACGACCCGCCGACGGGCGGGCTGATGAGGAGCACCCGGCCCTTGGCGCCGGCGATGCTGTGCGCCAGGCCCTCGGCCTGCCCCAGCGCGGCGAGCAGTCGCAGCCCTCCGGCGCCCACGGCGACGACGTGCACCGGGCGGCCGGCGGCGTCGTCGAGGATCGTCTGGAGGGCGACCCGGAGCTTCCCAGCCGTCGCCTCCGCGGGCAGGGTCCAGTCGAAGCCCAGCGGCCGGACGTCGAAGTGCGCCCCGAGCGCGGTCGCCAGCGCCTCGTACGCTCCGGTCAGGCCGCCGGGTACGAGCGAGCGCATCGTGCCGAGGATCTCGCCGATCCCGCCTGAGAGCGCGGCCACCGACGGCCACACCAGAGTCCCCTCGGCATCGAGGACCGTGCCGAAGACGTCCGGGATGAGGACGACCTGCCCCTCGGTGCCTCGGCGGGCGACCACCGCCCGCGACTGTGCGGGCGGGCCGCCCGGCGCCGCGAAGCCGGGCGCCTGTGCTCCGGTGGCGGCGAGCCAGGCGAGGACGGCGCGGCGCGTGTCGTCCCGGTTGAAGTAGTTCGAGTGGGTCACGGCCGGGCCCTGGAAGGATGCCTCGCGAGGGGTCACCCGGGGGACGCCGCCGGACATCGCACTCGTGTTCACGACGAAGTCGTGGTCGCCGCGGTAGAAGAGGTTGGCCGCCAGGAGCGCGAGTCGCTTGAACACGCCACCGCCTTGGACGTCGCCGGCGATCGCAGCCATCCCGTCGTCGATCGGCGGCGCGGTGTTGAGCCACTTGATGAACGGTGACTCGGGCATCATCGCCTCGAGCCCGGGGACGAGGCGCGGGTCGCTGCGCTTGTCGAGCAGTGCGAGCAGGAACTTCTCGATGACGGCGGCGGTGCCGGTCTCGCGCAGCACGGGGATCGCCCAGAAGACGTGGAAGAGGTACTTGGCATAGGTGTCGAGCCGCCGGGAGGCGAGCGTCGTGCCGCGTGCGGGTGAGGCGACGCGGGCGAACCGCTCGACCCGGATCTCTTTCCCGCGGACGACGGCGCGCAGCTGGGCCAGGGCGGCGACGTCAGGGTGGTTGCTCTGGCCCCAGCGGGCGTAGAGGTCGGTGCCGGGCCAGACGTCGGCCCCGGCCAGGGCCAGCACGTCACCCACGAGGCCACCGCGGCTGTGGCTCACCAGGTGGAGGCGGGTTCCGGCGGGCAGCACCTCGGCCGCCTGCAGCGCGTTCTGGGCCGGGCTCAGTCCCAGGGTCGCGTGCTCGAGCGCGAGAAGGCGACCGCCGTAGGCGTGGGCCAGGTTCTCGAACTCCCGGCCGCGCAGCCCGCCGAAGCCGGCCTCGGTGTGCGAGAAGGTCCCATGCAGGAGCATGAGCCAGGGCGCGTCGGAGGCCTGCAGGGCTCCGGGCTCCGTGAGTCCCCGTGGGTCCAGTCGGATGTCGCTCCCGATCTGGTAGACGCCGCGCGGCTTGGGCTTCTCGTGCCAGTTCGGGTCGCCCGCTGCTACCGGTTGGTCCACCCAGTCGACGATCTTCGCCATGGCGGGCTTCGCCGCGAGGTCCAGCACTCCGCTCGGGAGCGCGCCTCGGCCGACGTCGGGCAGCTGCTGGACGGCGTTCGCGACGTCGGGCGGCAGGGTGAGCCGGATCTGGCGCACGGAGCGGACGGGGCCGAGCCCGTCCCGCGTCGCGGCCACCCGGACGGCCGCCGCGGTGTCACCGGACCGTGCGACGGACGGGTCGTCGGCCAGCATGGCGGAGACCCGCCGGAAGGTGAGGAAGCCGTCCGCGTCCGTGATCTCGAGGATGTCGTCGGGCGCGACCTCGAGGTCGACGTCCTCGACGTCGGCCCGCGACCCGCCGGTTCTTACCTCGCCGACGACCTCGAACCCCGCATCGTCGCGCAGGAGCCGGCCCACCGGGTCGTGCCCCGGCGACTCGACGCGGATTCCCGACAGCCTGAGCTTCGTGGTCATCACTGCCCCTTCGCGTCCGACGGACGGCGCCTGCGGGCAGGTGGCGTGGGTCGGGCCGTGGTACCCGGCGCGATTAGCGCGTGTCCAGAACGATTCCCGTGTTTCTCGGAACGCTAGGTGGCGGGGCCGGGGCGCGCACGGCGTTTCGAGCCGCGGGCTCGACCGTCAGGGGCGCAGACCCGTGGATTCCCGCCGGATCACGTGCCGATGTCGCGGCGCCGGAAGCCCGCGAAGCCGGCGGCGATCAGCGCGGTGGCGACGAGACCGAGCCAACCGAGCCCGGAGAGGTCTGGCGAGGCGGCGGTCACGTTGGGCACGTGCCAGAACGGGCTGATCCCGAGGATCCAGTCCCAGAGGTTGAAGATCGGTCCGAGAATGATGAGCCCGAACGAGACGACGACCGCCAGCGACGCCGCGCGCCTCTTGCCCGGGGCTGCACCGACGAGCGCGACGGCGAGCGCTACGTGGACCCAGACGGCCGGTACGGTCGCGGCTGCCTGGCGCACGATCTCGTCCAGCCGGACGGACGGGTCCCGGACCGTGGCGACGACGCCGATCACCGTCCCCGCGATCAGCACGGCCACCGCCGGCGCGACGAGGGCGACGACCACGTTGCTCGCCAGGTACCTCCGTCGGGACAGCGCCCCGGCCAGCAGCGGCTCCACCCGGAAGTCGACCTCCTCGGCATGGATGCGCAGGACCATCTGCACCCCGTAGACCGCGGCGATGATGCCGACCAGCTTGAGGATGGTCACCAGGAACTCGAACACCAGGCCTGCCTCGGTGACCCCGCCGGCCGCGATGAGCCGGGAGATGTCGGGGTTCTCGGCGAAGAGCGAGCCGATCGTCGTCGCAAGGAAGCCGAACACGGTGCCCAGGAGGGCGAACGCGACCGACCACGCGATCAGCGAGCCCTTGTTCAGCCGAATGGCCAGCCCCCACGGGGTGACGACGGCGCCCCCCCGGGCCGGCCCGCCCCGCGGCGGGATGATGCCCAGCCCGAAGTCCCGGTGCTCGTGCAGGACCGCGGCTGCCGCCACCGCGACGAGCGCCAGAGCCACGCAGAGGAGCAGGGGCCACCAGGTGTTCCCCGCCGCCGGTCGGACCTCCTGCGTCCAGCCGAGCGGGGTCAGCCAGATGGTCCACGCCGGGGCGGCGCTCGCGTCGATCGAGCCCCGCGCGACGAAGGCGACTCCCAGGACGCTCACCGCGATGGAGCTCGCGGACCGAGCGTCGGATCCGAGCTGGGCCGCGATGGCGGCGACGCCGGCGAACATCACCCCGGAGGCGGTGAACGTGGCCGCGAGGGTGATCGAGTCGGCGACGGCGCCGCCGAGCAGGACCGTGACCCCGGAGGCCACCACGCCGAGCGCGAGCGAGGCCTGCCACGCCATGGCCACGGGTACGGCGAGACGCGTCTGGCGCCCCACGACGCCCGCGGCGATCAGCTCCGACTGGCCGGAGTCCTCCGGGGCGCGGCTGTTGCGCACCACGATGAAGATGGCCATGAGCCCGGCGAAGAACGCACCGAGCGCCCCCGCCCGCCAGGCGTTGAAGCCGTCGGCCGTGGTCAGGTCCCGGGCCGGGCCGAAGATCAGGCTGAGGGCCGGGTTCGCAGCGACGGTCGCCGTCAGATCGGCCCGGCTCGCGGCGTCGGGAAAGATCCAGCCGAACGCGAGGACCGAGGAGCCCGACAGCGCCGAGATGAGCGCGATCCAGGGCACGGTGTTGCGGATGTCTTGCTTGAGGGAGACCTCGAGGAGAGGTCGGAAGCCGACGACGGCGCTCCTCACCGCGCGCCCCCGTCGTCCGTACCAGGGCTGTCGGCCCGGTGCCGATGCTCGGCGGGCCCTCGGCCACCGGGGGAGCCCGGCGGCGAGGCGGCGGGCTCGTCGGGGCCCGCGAGTGCCGGCCGGAGCTCTTCGCCGTAGTGCCGCAGGAAGAGATCCTCCAGCGACGGTGGCGCGACGGTGAGCGCCGTGAGGCTGTAACCGGCCAGCTCTGCCATCGCGGTGCTGAGGTCGTCCTGCTCGACCGAGGCGGTGAGCCTGTCACCCTCCAGTCGGGCGTCCTGCAGGCAGGTGAGCGCCTCGAGCGACGCCGGTGGTTGCGCGAGAACGGCATGGATCGTCGTCCGCGTCCGGTGGCGCAGCGCGTCGAGGGTGCCGGTCTCGACGATCCGGCCGTCGCGGATGATGCTCACCCGGTCGGCGAGGGCCTCGGCCTCGGACAGGATGTGGCTGGACAGGAGGATCGTGCGTCCGCGGGCCTTCTCGGCCGCGATCTCCTCCTGGAAGATCACCTCCATCAACGGGTCCAGGCCGGAGGTCGGCTCGTCGAGGATGAGGAGCTCGACGTCGGACGCCAGCGCCGCGACGATCGCCACCTTCTGCTTGTTGCCCTTGGAGTACTGACGGCCCCGCTTGGTGGGGTCGAGCTCGAACCGGTCGACGAGGTGGGCGCGGCGCGTCTCGTCCAATCCGCCGCGCAGGTGTCCGAGCAGGTCGATCGCCTCCCCGCCCGTCAGGCCGGGCCAGAGGCTGACGTCCCCGGGAACGTACGCGAGGCGTCGGTGCAGGGACACGACGTCTCGCCACGGGTCCGACGCCAGCACGGTCACCGCGCCGCTGTCGGCTCGCAGCAGTCCGAGGAGGATCCGGATGGTCGTGGACTTGCCGGCGCCGTTGGGTCCGAGGAAGCCGTGGACCTCCCCGGGCAGCACGTCGAGGTCCAGTCCATCGAGGGCGCGCACGTGGCCGAACGACTTGACCAGCCGCTCGATCCGGATCACCGGCTGCATGCCGGGCACGATACGCGTGCCGGTACCGTTCGCGGGGGAGGGTTCCCGGGCGTGCGGACTATTCTCGGGCTCATGAACGACCAGTCAGACATCCGCGAGCGCGTGCTCGACGTCGCGCGCGCCGCGAAGCGCGCCTCCCGCTCGCTCGCGACGGCCACGCGCGCCACCAAGGACGCCGCCCTCCACGGCCTCGCCGACGCCCTCGTGGAGCACGCGGACGAGATCATCGCCGCGAATGCCAGGGACCTCGAGCGCGGCGAGGCGAACGGGATGAAGCCGTCGCTCCTCGACCGCCTGCGGCTGGACCACGCGCGCATCGACGCGATCGCTGCCGCCCTGCGGGAGCTGGCCGCGCTGCCGGACCCGATCGGCGAGGTCGTGCGCGGCTCCACCCTGCCCAACGGCCTCAAGCTGCGGCAGGTGCGGGTGCCCATGGGCGTCGTCGGGATGATCTACGAGGCCCGGCCGAACGTCACGGTCGACGCCGCCGGTCTGGCACTGAAGTCCGGCAACGCCGTGATCCTGCGGGGCGGCTCGGCCGCGGCCAGCAGCAACGAGGTCATCGTCGACGTCCTCGCGCGCGCGCTCAAGGCCCAGGGCCTGCCCCCGGAAGCGATCCAGTCCATCGACGCCTACGGTCGGGCCGGCGCCGTCGAGCTCATGCGTGCCCGTGGCCTGGTCGACGTCCTCGTGCCCCGTGGCGGGGCGGACCTCATCCAGACGGTGGTCCGCGAGTCGACGGTCCCGGTGATCGAGACCGGGGTCGGCAACTGCCACGTCTTCGTGGACGCGAGCGCCGACGTCGAGCAGGCGATCCCGATCGTGCTGAACTCCAAGACCCAGCGGACCGGCGTCTGCAACGCCGCCGAGACGCTCCTCGTGCACGCGGACGCCGCGGCGGGCTTCCTCCCGCCGGCGCTCGCGGCACTGGGCGCGGCCGGGGTGACGATCCACGGCGACGAGCGCACGGCCGCCCTCGTGCCCGAGGGCGTGGCCTTCGTCGCAGCCACCGACGAGGACTGGGCCACGGAGTACCTGAGCCTCGACCTCGCGGTGCGGGTCGTCGACTCGATCGACGCGGCGATCGAGCACATCGGCACCTGGTCCTCCGGGCACACCGAGGCGATCTGCACGCGCGACCTGCGCTCGGCGGAGCGCTTCACGTCGGAGATCGACTCGGCGGCGCTGATCGTCAACGCCTCGACCCGGTTCACCGACGGCGGGCAGTTCGGCCTCGGGGCCGAGATCGGTATCTCGACCCAGAAGCTGCACGCGCGCGGTCCCATGGGTCTGGGGGAGCTCACGACGACGTCGTGGATCGTCCACGGCGACGGCCACATCCGCGCCTGACCTCCCGGCCACCTCCCTCGGTCGCCTCCTCTTCGAGGCGAGCGCATCGCTGCTCGGTCTTCCGCGCGAGGACGGCGGAGACACGACGCGCTCGCGGAGCAGGGCCGCTGCGGCGCTGGGCGGAGCAGGGCCACGTGGGGGTCTGTCCGTGCGAGACTGTCCCCGCGCGGCGGCATGCCTTCTCCTGGCACGCCCGGCACGACGACGATGAGAGGACACTTCATGGCCCCGCTGGCGATCACCGTTTCCGAGGCAGCCGAAAACACCGGGCTCCCCGCGGCAGCGGTAGGGATCCTCGCGATGGGCGCATTCGTCTTCCTCCTGCTGGTCGCCTTTGCCTTCAGGAGCGTCGGCTCGCGCCACCGGGAGCACTGAGCAGGACGGGTCGTCCGGGATGACCACGCTTGACCGTCCGCGGCGTCGCGTCGGGATCATGGGTGGCACCTTCGACCCGATCCACCACGGGCACCTCGTCGCTGCGAGCGAGGTCCAGGACGCCTTCGGGCTGGACCGGGTGGTGTTCGTCCCCACCGGCCAGCAGCCGTTCAAGACCGAGCGACAGGTTGCCCCGGCGGAGCACCGTTACCTCATGACGGTGATCGCGACGGCGTCGAACCCGCGCTTCTTCGTCTCGCGGGCAGACATCGACCGCGAGGGTGTCACGTACACGATCGACACGCTCCGGGACCTCAAGGTGCAGCTGCCGGACGCCGACCTCTTCTTCATCACCGGCGCGGACGCGCTCAGCCAGATCCTGCTCTGGAAGGACCCGGAGGCGCTCTGGCAGCTGGCGCACTTCGTCGGGGTCACCCGTCCCGGTCACCGCCTCAGCGTCGACGGGTTGCCGGACGAGCACGTGAGCCTGCTTGAGGTACCGGCGATGGCGATCTCCTCGACGAACTGTCGGGAGCGCGTCGCGGCAGGTCAGCCGGTTTGGTATCTGGTGCCGGACGGCGTCGTCCAGCACATCACGAAACACGGTCTCTATCTACCGGGGGGCGAGGCGGCATGAGCACACCTGGCAGCACCGAGGAACCGGCGGGCGAGGTCCGCCGCCGACGCGTCCGCGACGAGGCTGGCGCGTCGCCAAGCACGCCGGACGGGCCGCCGCTGAGCCGGCGAGAGATGAAGGCTCGCGGCATCGTGCTGACGACGGAGATCCCTGTGATCCAGGAACCACCTGGCTGGGGTGGCCGGGCCTCGGCCGCCGCTACCGCACACCGGACCAGCGTGGACCGCGTGGAAGCGGGACGAGCGGTCTCAGCCCTGGGTGCGGCCTTGGCTCTGGAGACCGAGGCGGAGACGGGCGCGGAGACCGCGGCGGAGACGGGCGCGGAGACGGGCGCGGAGACCGCGGCGGAGACGGGCGCGGAGACGGGCGCGGAGACCGCGGCGGAGACGGCGGCGGGCTCCGAGGGCGCCGTCGGTGGGCCTGTGGTATCGGCCGCACTGCCTAGCAGGCGCACGCTGCGCGAGAGGCAGAACCTGTCGTCCGCCAACCGGCCGGACAAGGCGGAGGCGCAGACCTCGACCGGGCGGCGACCAGTGGTCCGAGCGCCGCTGACGGCACGCGGGCTTCGCACCCTCGACGAGAGCGGCGCCATCACCGGCGTGCACTCGGCAATCGGTCACGCCGTGGGGCGTGCTGTCGACAGTGCGACGTCGCCCGCGAGCTGGGAGTCGGCCGTCTCGATGCCGGCGGTCGCCCTCGGGATCCGGGATTTCGCTGGTCCGCCGACCGACGGCGAGGCCAGCACCGTGCTGCAGCGGGCCGAGGATGTTGCTCCTGTGGTGGCCGAGGATGTTGCTCCTGTGGTGGCCGAGGATGTCGCTCCTGTGGTGGCCGAGGATGTCGCTACCGGCGTCACGCCGCCGCTCGGTGACGCAGGGTTCGCCGATGCATCGAGCCTCGGCGCCACCGAGGGCATGCGGTCCATCGCTACCGACGCCCAGGGCGAGCTGGAGGAGCAGCAGGCTGCTGCCCGTCGCGCGATCCACGAGGAAGCGAGGCGCCAGGCCGGCCTGCACCGCGCGGCACCGAAGCACCCTGTGCGTCGTGCGATCGGCTGGATCGTCGCCATCGTCGCCATCGTCGTGCTCCTCTACGTGCTCTCGACCGGCTCGTTGGGTTCCCTGCTCGGGCAGGCTCAGCCGGGGCTCGACTCGGAGGCGGGTACTCTCTCCGTCGCGGTCGGGGCGCTGTGGATGTCACGCGCGACGAACAAGGCCGCGCTCGACCCAAGCCCCGAGGAGAGTCGTGACCGCTGACCAGAGGGCGCGCCACCTGGCCGTCGTTGCCGCGCAGGCCGCAGCCGACCGCAAGGGCGAGGACATCGTCGCCCTGGACGTGAGCGACAGGCTCGCGCTGACGGACGTCTTCCTAGTCGTCTCCGGACGCAACGAACGCCAGGTCGGTGGCATCGTCGACGCGATCGAGGAGGCGTTGCACCGCGAGGGTGCCAAGGTCCGCCGCAAGGAGGGGCAGTCCCTCGCACGGTGGGTGCTGCTCGACTTCGGGGACATCATCGTGCACGTCCAACATGCCGAGGACCGCGTCTACTACGCGCTGGAGCGGCTGTGGAAGGACTGCCCGATCGTCGAGCTGCCCGGCGACCTGTACGGGCGTGCCGGCTCCCGGGATGACGACGACGACAGCTTCTCCAGCGCGCAGCCGGCCGGAACGTGGCGCGGGGGTCACGAGTGACCGCAGGCACGGTGCTGCTCTGGCGGCATGGCCTGACGGAGTACAACCTGAACAAGCGGATGCAGGGGCAGGTCGACATCCCACTCGGCATCGCGGGGCTGGCTCACGCGGCGCGAGCCGCCGCGGTGCTCGCGGAGCACCACCCGACGGCGATCATCTCCTCCGACTTGGAGCGGGCCAAGTCGACGGCCGAGATGCTGGCCGTCCTGACCGGGCTCGAGGTCCGCTACGACGCACGCCTGCGGGAGCGGTCCTTCGGGCTCTTCGAGGGCCTCACCCGCGACGAGATCCGTGAGCGGTGGCCGCAGGAGTTCGCGGCCTGGCGGCGGGGCGAGGAGGTCCCGCCGATCGGTATCGAGCCGCGGGTAGCCGTGGGGGAGCGGGTCGCGGCGTGCGTCAACGAGGCTGCGGCCGAGCTGCCGTCCGAGGCGGTGCTCGTGTCGGTCGGTCACGGGGCCTCGATCTCCGCCGGGGCGACGAGTCTCGTCGGGCTCTCCCCGGATGTGTGGCACGGCTTCGCCGCGATGGAGAACTGCCACTGGGCACGCCTGCGTGCCAACAAGGGCCGCACGCCGGACTGGCTCATGACGGCGTACAACGTCGGTGTGCTCTAGCGTTCCCGGCGCCGGCCGGACTGCCGCCGCTGCCTTCCCGAAGGCGGCTCGGGTGGCCCAGGCGATTGGTCGAGCGGCCTCGCGATCGTCTAGACTCATCACGCCCTCCGGGGCAGCGGGGCTGTGGCGCAGCTGGTAGCGCACCTCCATGGCATGGAGGGGGTCAGGGGTTCGAGTCCCCTCAGCTCCACACGTGCGAGAAGGGCCGTTTCCCGATGGGGAAGCGGCCCTTCTCGCGTCGCGGGTGCGGCGCGCCCGTGATGTCCTGCGCCTCGGCCGTGGACGCAGGAGCGTGCGCGGGACGGCAGCTCCCCATCCGGTTGATGGCGAGGGTCCCAGTCTCTCGACCATGCCAGGGTTCAGCAGGCGCAGCGTCACTCGGGTTCTCTTCCTCGACCGGATCGAGCCGAGCGAGCGGACCTACCACGCAGGGGATCCCCCTTTCTGGCTCGCCCGGGCCGCCGAGCTCGCAGGGCGGTAGGCGGCGAACCGAATTCGGGGGGAGGGGGCCCCGCGAGGTACCCCCGACCGGTACCGCGCAGACGCCGGGAGGTAGCCGAAACGTAACGATTGCGCGGATTTCCTTGCAGCACCTGTGTGTGCCAGTCTTGCCTGGGTACGCTCCGTGGATACTGGGGTCCGCGGTAGTGACGCCACGCTTCGGGGGGGCTTGTGTTGGGGGTGCGCGTTTTCAACGTCGGCGCCACGCCCGATGCTGTGCCCGTCTCCTCCCGAACCGCCGGGTTCTCCAGGACTGCGGCGCGGCGCGTCGGCGCGATCGCGACGGTCGCCGTCGTGGCCTCGGTACTGATCGGGCTGCCGGCGTGGGCTTCACCCGCCGCGACCGGTGCCGGCTCGGCCCAGGCGGGTCTCACGGGTGCCGGACTCGGCAGCGTGTTGCCGCAATCCGCCGGCACCGGCGTGCCGGACCGCTGGGCGGCTGCCTCGGTTCGTGTTCCGGTCAACGTCGCCGTGCGACCGCTCGTCGTCTCCGATCTGGGGTACGCAGAGCCGCCGAAGCCGCAGGTTCCGGCGCCCAGCCCCGCGCGCCGGCAGTCCGACCCAATCTCATCCGGGACGACTCAGCCCGCTGCGCGCGCGGCGCAGCCTTCACGCACTCGCCATGCCGACCGCGACGGCGACGACCGGGACGAGCGGGACGGGGACTCTGCCGCCGGCGACGACTCGATCCAGCGCTCCCGCTGGCGGTCGTCGGCGCGCGACCGGGACCGGGACCACGACCTGGTTGCGGCCTCCGTGCCAGACAGCACCGCGGAGCCCGGCGCCGCACTCTCGTCGCAGACGCTGGCCGCCGCGCTGGTACGGGCGCGGGCCGACTGGGCGGTCTCGGTCGGTGAAGTCGCTTCGATCACTGCTTCGATCGCCGATCTCCCGGGAGCCACGCTCGGTCAGGCGTCCGGCTCGTCGATCGTGGTCGACATCGACGCCGCCGGCTGGGGATGGTCTCGGATGGACCTCCTCACCGTGGTTCGCCACGAGATCGGGCATGTCCTCGGACTCGACCACATCGAGTCCGGCCTCATGGCCCCTACCCTTGCGCCGGGCGAGATCCGATCCGTTCCCGCGGCTCCCGTGGTGAGCGCCGAAGCGGAGGCCGCCGCCGCGGCACCCGAACCGGCACCGGCACCTCCCGCCGCACCCGAATCCGCACCGGCCGGCGAGTCGGCCCAGCCGTCCGACGCCGGGGAGCCCCCCCTGGTAGAGGCGGTGCCGCAGGTGGCCCCGGACCCAGACCCCGGTGCCGACTCGCCGACGTCTGCCCCGACGGTCCCCGATGTCGAGGGCGCTCCTGCAGAGGCGCTGACCGCGCCGGAGCGGACCATCGCCGACGACGGCGAAGGTGCGACCTCGCCGGCGTTTCCGGCGGAGGTCGCGTCCGACCCCGTCGAGCTCGATGCCGGTTCCGTCAGCGTGACCCCGGCCGGTCCCGCCGACAGGGTTACTGCGGCGCTCTCGTGGATCGTGACCGACGGCGACGCCACCCTTGACGTCGGGGACTCCCTCGGGATCTCGACCGTCACCTACGACGCGGAGCACGACGTGCTCCGCCTCAACATCGCCGACGCCACCGCTGATCTCCCAGTCGAGGGGCTGGTGCGCGTCACCATCGTCTCCCGGGAGGGAACGGTCACGCTGACGGGTGAGATCCGGCTCACCTCGACGGGGCTCGTGGTCAGGGCGCGGCACGTGGTCGTCGAGTCGGGCACGACGATCGACACCCGCGGAGCCCTCGCCGACGGCTCCATCACGCTCGAGGCGATTGCGGTGGACGACGACCTCCGCCCGCCCGACCGGGCCGCGGACGACAGCCAAGGGGTAGCCGTTGCCGTGCAGGCCACCGCCCGCGCGTCCAGCGCCCTAGCCGATGCCTCGGTGACCGTGACCGGCGCGCGCCTGTTGGGCGGCGACATCACGCTCGCCGCGCGCTCGGCGGCGAGCGGCGGGGCGGAGGCGAGCCGCGCAGATGTCGCCGTCACGTCGCGCGCCTCGGTCGGTGTCCTCGACTCCGAGATCGTCTCGAGCGGTGACGTCACGCTCGTCGCCGAGTCCACGGCGGTGGCGGACGCGACTGCGACCGGCGACGTC
>JAHECE010000224.1 GCA_024641895.1 Actinomycetales bacterium | reverse complement strand
GCCGTCCTCGGCGCCGTGAGCCGGGGGGACGTCGTCGCCGGGTGCCCCGATCACGGCGGCCTGGGCCGAGAACGGGTAGACACCGATGGTGCGGATCCCGTACCGCCCGCGCCGGCTCACCGCTCGGCGCACCTCGACGGTGTGGGCGCGCGCGTCCAGCGCGCCGCGGGCGCTCGGCGGGGACGCGACGACGGCCAGGTCGTGCACCTCGGCGCCGCGCACCCCCGTCACCGCGAGGCGATCGAGCCGCACGTGGTTGACGTGCGTGGTCGCGACCAGCAGCGGGTGGTACTCGACGGCCCGAGTCGGCCACCCCGTCACGTCCCGGGCGACCTGCTCGACGACGGCCACGGTGCCCTTGCGCCGCCGGTAGGCGACGGTGTTGGCCACGAGCGCCCGCCGGCTGACCGTCGTGCCCAGATCGGGCGGCACGTCCGCGAGCCCGACAAGGTCGGCCAGGTACGGGACGAGCCATTCCTCGCACGTCTCGATGAACCACGCCTCGTGCAGCCGGCGCGCGTCCTCCTCCAGCACCTCGAGCTCCGCGGCGACGGCCGTCAGCAGCGCCGTCAGCGGGCCGGGCAGGTCGTCCGACCGGGCGTCCCGGGTGACGTAGTGCACCGGCAGCAGGGCGATGAGGCGCTCGAGGGCGCCGGCCTGCGTGGTCATCGAACCATCACCCCGATCTCCGCGGCATCGGCCACGAACGCGGCGGCCTGCGCCGGGGCGAGTCGAGGCGGTGGCCCGACCTCCCAGCGGCCGGGCAAGGGGGCGAGCACGTCGACGTCGGCCGAGGGCGGCGCCAGGAGCACGGGCGCAGCCCCGACGGCGCTGGTCACGAGCGTCAGGCCCGGCATGGTGCACGCCAGGACGCCGGGGACGGCGCGCACGGTGACGAGCACCCGAGAGGCGGTCACCGGAGCCGCGAACCGCACGACCGGGGCGGCGTAGGCGGCGCTCAGCGCCTCGACGACGGCGGTCTCGACGTCGGATCGGACGTACGCCGGGTCCACGGACAGGTCCACCCGGACGCCGAAGCGCACCTGCTCGCCCGGCAGGACGAGGAAGCGGCTCCCCGGGTCGCGAGCGGCGACGAGGGAGTCCGTCAGGTCCGCCACGAGCCCCTCGCTCACCGGCTGCCCCGCGGCGCCCAGCACCGAGACGACGACGACGTTCTCGCGCCCGTCCCAGACGGCGTCGGCCCGGGCCAGGGTGACTCCCGCGAAGCCCGCCGCGAAGTCCTCGTGGTCGGCGACCGACACGGCACGGTCGAGCGTGCGCGTGCGCAGCGGTGCGTTGGTCCGGGCTTCGCCGAGCGGTTCCGGGTCTGCCCAGTCGTGCGCACGGCCCGGGTTGGTCACGGCCTTGATGCCATAGGGACGGCGCGGCAGGAGCGTGAGCTGGCCGCCCGCCATGGCACCCTCGGACCCGAGGCCCACGCGATAGGTCGCGCGCACGTTCTCGGCACCGGTCGGCAGCCGCGCCCCGTGCACGCCGTCGCCGGCCGTCACCGTCGCGGTGGAGTCCTCGTTCGCGCGCACCACGAGGGCGCGTGCGGTCGGCCCGGCGAGGTCCAGCGACTCGATCCGGTCCCAGAGCACCCCGTCGACCCGGACCTCCAGCGTGCCGGCCGCGCCCGACGCCGTTGCCGCCCGGACGTACGTCAGGGGCGCGCGACGAGTGCTCATCCGCTGGAACGTCGTCGTCGCGTCCCCGCTGCCGAGCACCTGCTCCACGGTCGAGCCGTGGGTGGCGGCGACGACGTTGGCGCGGACCTTCAGGCCGGCCGGGTCGTAGGACAGGGCCAGGTCGCGATCGAGGGTCACCACCATGACGCCGCCGCTCGACCCCCCCGCCGCCTCGCCCCCTGTGACGAGGCACGCGGTGACGGTGGCGGCCTCCGCCTGGGGCGGCGGCGTCGACCGGCGCAGGATCGGGTCCTCGGGCACCGCGCCGGGCGCGAAACCGGTCACGACCACGCGGCGCCCCACGGGTAGCGGCGGGTCGGTCGGGACGAGGCGCAGGGTGCGGCGCTCGCTCGCCGCGGGCACGGCGTCCGTGACGGGACGAAGCCCGCCGGGCAGCGACCTCGGCTCGCAGTGCACCACGGTGGTGCGCCGCCCGAAGGTGCTCAGCCCCTCGGCCATGTCCACCCGGACGCGGGTGATCTTCCCGCTGAGCCCGAACCGCGCGCCGCCCGACGGCGCGACGTCCTCGATGCCGTACAGCTCGACGTTCTCTGCCCGCTCCAGCACGACCCACGCGCCGGTGACGATGCGCGCCTGGTCACCGTCGACCTCGAGCACGCGGGCCGTGCCGGCGACCCGCGGGTCGTCGATGCCCGTCCACTCGTACGAGCCGGTGCTCCCGACCTGCGCGGACCCGGGCGGCGGCACGCCGTCCTTGAGCAGCAGGGTCGGGTCCGGCGCCTGCGACCCGAACAGGCTCGCCCGACGGCCGAAGGTCCACACCCTGACGTCGTCGACCGGCGTCAGGGGCGTGCCGCGTCGCCACCCCACGCGGCGCTGGAGGATCAGCCGCGTCCAGCCGACGAGCGTCCCACCCGGCTCCTCGACCCCCGTGACGTAGCGGAACTCCCAGCGCTCGTCGTCCCGATTCGCCAGACCCGTGGCCCGGGAGTGGTCGGGGGTGCGGCCGAACCGACGACGCTCTTCCCCCACCACCAGCACCGCGTCCCCGGCCCGCACGCCGAGCGACGTGCCCAGGAGCCACACGTCGGTCTCTCCGAAGACGGGAACCGCCGCCTCGCTCGTCAACCCCGGGACGGCGTTCCAGACCACGCGCGCCTCGAGCTCGTCGCTGGTCTCGAAGGTCTGCGGCAGCTGATCGGCCGCGGGGATCGACTGGACCGGAGTGCCCGGAGCGACGTCGACCACGACCGGTGCGCCGGGTGCGTCCTCGACGTCGAACGCGAGCTCGACCTCGGCGGCGACGCCGGGGCGCAGCTCGTAGCCGATCGTGCGCGCGAGCATCCGCACGGACCCGAGCTCCGTCGAGGTGCGGAGGAAACCCTCCTGCGCGATGCGCTCGGTGTAGAAGGACACGGTGTCCGCCACGACGGCGAACGCGTCCAGCAGGGCGACCGTCGGGTCGTCCGGACCGTTGCCGGCCAGGGCACGGACCTCGGGCGGCATCCGGGCGTCGCCGAGCCGGGCGCGCAGCCGGGCGAGCACGTGGGAGTGCGGCGAGACCTTCCAGGCCAGCGCGGGCTGACCCGGGTCGTTGGTGACGCCGGGCTCGGGGGGGACCAGCGGGTCGCACCCGCAGGCGCCGCGGTGGTCGCACGTCATGAGCCACCTCGCAGCACCATGTCGAACCGCCCGTTCTCGGGGGCGCTCGGGTCGCTGTCGGCCCGCAGCACCTCCCGGGCCGCGGCGTCGATCCGGCCACGGGCCACCTCGCCCGAGGCGGGCAGCCCGAGCCGCCGGAAGCGCAGGCCGGTGCCTCCGTCGTCATCGACGTCCACCCAGGACACGCCGGGCACCCCCATGACGGCGGCGACGAGGTCGGAGAGGAACAGAGACTGACCGAAGCTGAAGCTGTCGGGGTGGAAGAAGCCCCGCCGCCCGTCGGGCAGCACTCCGGCGGACATCGTCCGCAGCAGTGCAGAGCGGACGTCGGAGCGGAGGTAGCCGTCCGCGACGCACACCCCGACCACGATCTCGAGCGGGACGGCCACCGGCGGGGCGACCTCGACGTCGACCCCGGCCATCCGGCGCCCCTCGAGGAGGTTCGTGACATCCCGGCCGACGCCGGGGTCGCTCGCCCGGGACGCGACGAGGTCGAGGGTGACCTCCTGGGCGTACCAGGACCCGTTCCAGCGCCGCCGGGCGACGGCGCGCTGCACGCCCTCCACGCCCGCCGCCGCCTCGGCGTGGTCGAGCGAGGTCACGGCCCGCAGCTGGGTGCGGAAGGCACGGGGCGCGAGCTCGCGCACGGCGTCGAGCGGCTCCGGATCGGTGCCACCGCCGGCCGGCAGCGGGTTGGTGACCGTGAGCCCGGCCGGGGCGGGCGAGGCCTGC
>JAHECE010000223.1 GCA_024641895.1 Actinomycetales bacterium | reverse complement strand
GCCCGCTGTTCGTGCATGACCCGCGCGGCGGCGCGAGCCTGGACGAACGGTTCTCCATCGAGGGCAACCCCGACGCGGACAAGGACTGGACGACGACGACGCTCGAGTACCTCGACGACGACGGCCGGGTCCGGCTGAAGACCACGCCGCTCACCCCGGCCGAGTTCGCGCTCGGTGAGGTGCGGTTCAAGAAGCAGTTCCGCACGCTGTCGGCGGAGCTCGAGGCGGCCGCCCTGCCGATCGACGAGTACGTCGCCCTGCCGGCCGGTCGGCGGGCCGGTCACGTGCCGTTCGTCTACGCGACCGACGAGCACCGGCACCTGATCAAGGTCGCCTGCTCGGCGTCGATCGTCGCCCTCGTCGAGGAGCGCCGTCGCTACTGGCAGACGCTGCAGTACCTCTCCGGCGTGCACGAGGCCCGGTTGACCGCGTTGCACCGGAGCGATCTCGAGGCGCTGCAGTCCCGGTACGACGAGGCGATCCGGGAGCGGGAGAGCTCGCTGGACGACATCGCACGGGCCATGTCCGACCTCGCCTCGTCCAGCAGGGCGCCCGTCAGCCTCGGCAACGGCAGTTCGGTGCGCCCGCCGGCCCCGAGCGGTGGTGGGGTGGCCACGGCGGCCGCACCGGCGTCGGCCTCCGTCGCCGTGCTGGACCTGCCGGTCTACCTCGACCCCGACGACCAGGCCCTGTGCACGGACTGCGGCACCTGCTACCAGGAGCTGCCCCAGCTCTTCGAGAAGGTCACCCAGATCATCGACGGCGAGGTCCGCACGGTCGCCCGGATGATCCCCGGAGCGGTGGAGCGCGTCGAGATCACCCCCGAGCTGCAGGCCCGCATCGACCGGGTCCGCGCCACGTGCGACGCGGAGATCATCCGATGACGACGACGTCGCCGAGGCCGGAGCAGGTGGCCCGGCGAGACCCCGACGACGGGGAGCTGCGCCGCTACCTCGACGCGCGGAGCACGCTGGAGAGCAGTCGCACGCGGGTGGAAGAGCTCGAGGACTCGGCGCCGGTGGCGTCCTTCCACCGGCAGCTGGACCTGCTCAAGAGGCGGCTGCTGAGCGAGCCGCGGGCCTTCCGCGAGATGTTCATCTCGGACGGCATGGCGTCGGTGGCGTGGGAGTTCCAGCAGGACGACCTCGGCCCGGAGTTCGTGCGCGCGCTGTGGTCGGCCCTGCTGCGCGGAGACGACAGCTCGCGGGTGCTCATGCGCTTCCTGTGGAGCGTGCCGCTGGGGATGAAGCGGAAGTTCGTCCGCGGGATCGACCGGCACCTGCGCGAGCGCTACCCGATGTTCGACGGGCTCTCGGTGGACTGGCCGGCGGGCAACAGCATCCCGCCGTACGTGCGGGACGCGGATTCTCGCGCCCACGACTTCGCCCTGGTCAACCAGGGGTACCTCGGTTATCTCAGCATCGGGTACACCGCCGCCGAGGTCGACCTGTTCGTCTGGCTCGAGGCGCTGCGCGACAAGCAGTGCGCCGAGAAGCCGTGCGAGCTCGGCATCTTCATCGCCGAGCACCGTGAGCCCAAGGGCGGCTGCCCGGTCAAGATCCACATCCCCGAGGTGCTCGAGCTGGTCGGCACCGGTCGGTTCCGTGAGGCGCTGGAGCTGATCGAGTCCTGCAACCCGCTACCGGACGTCACCGGCCGCGTGTGCCCGCAGGAGCTGCAGTGCCAGGGCGTGTGCCTCCAGCACAAGATGCCGATCGCGATCGGCCAGATCGAGTGGTTCCTGCCCGAGCGCGAGAAGCTGGTCAACCCGGGCGGGGACGCCCGCCGGCTGGCTGGCGCGCGCGATCCGTGGCAGGCCGCCGCGAAGCCGCCCGTCGCCATCGTCGGCTCCGGCCCGTCCGGCCTGATCAACGCCTACCTCTTGGCGGCCGAGGGCTTCCCTGTCACGGTCTTCGAGGCGTTCCACGCGCTCGGCGGCGTGCTGCGCTACGGGATCCCCGAGTTCCGCCTGCCCAACGAGCTCATCGACGACGTCGTCGGCAAGATCAAGCTGCTGGGCGGCACGTTCGTGCCGAACTTCGTCGTCGGCAAGACTGCGACGTTGCAGGACCTCAGGGACGCCGGGTTCTGGCGGATCTTCGTCGGCACGGGTGCCGGCTTGCCCCGCTTCATGAACGTCCCGGGTGAGCACCTGCTGAACGTCATGTCCGCCAACGAGTTCCTGACCCGGGTCAACCTCATGCAGGGCCTGCGCCCCGACTACGAGACGCCGCTGCCCGAGACCGAGGGCAAGGAGGTCGTGGTCGTCGGCGGCGGGAACACCGCCATGGACGCAGCCCGCACCGCGCAACGTCTGGGCGGGAACGTCACCATCGTGTACCGGCGCACCCGCAGCGAGATGCCCGCCCGCGTCGAGGAGCTGCACCACGCGCTCGAGGAGGGCATCGAGCTGAAGGTCCTGCGCTCGCCGACGGAGTTCCTCGGCGACGCCAAGACGGGCTTCGTCACGGCGGCGACCCTCGCGGTGATGGAGCTGGGCGAGCCGGACGAGTCCGGGCGCCGCCGGCCCGTCGACACGGGCGCCACCGAGGTCATGCCTGCCGACCTCGTGATCATGGCGCTGGGCAACGACGCCAACCCGATCATCAAGGACTCCGAGCCGCGGCTGCACACCTCGAAGTGGGGCACGATCGACCTCGACCACTCCGGTTCGCAGGAGACGACGCTGGCCGGCGTCTACACCGGCGGCGACGCGGCCCGAGGCGGCTCCACCGCCATCCGGGCCGCCGGCGACGGCCAGGCCGCGGCCCGCGAGATCGTGGGCGCGATCGATCTGGCGCCGGCGGTGATCCGGGACATGGTCGCCCGCGCGAGGGAGTACTCCGAGGTCGGGGCCACCGCCCAGACGATCCTGGCCAAGGCCGAGCTCAGCGACGGGATCCAGGAGTTCACCGTGCACTCCCCGCTGATCGCGCACGCCGCGCAGGCAGGGCAGTTCGTCCGCGTGCTGCCGCGCCCCGACGGTGAGCTGATCCCGCTGACGCTGGCCGACTGGGACGCCGAGGCGGGCACGATCTGCTTGGTCGTCCAGGGCGTCGGTACCAGCAGCATCGAGATCAACCAGATGCCGGTCGGGGACGCCTTCACCGGCATCGCCGGGCCGCTCGGCCGGCCGAGCGAGATCCACCGCTACCCGGACGACGCCACGGTGGTCTTCACCGCGGGCGGGCTGGGCCTGCCGCCGGTCTACCCGATCATGCGGCAGCACCTGCGAGCCGGGAACCACGTCACGCTGATCGCGGGCTTCCGGAGCGGCGACCTGATGTTCTGGACCGGCCCCGACGAGCGTGTCGGGGCACTGCAGTCGGAGTACGGCGACCTGCTCGATGTCGTCTACGCGACGAACGACGGGTCGTTCGGCGTCCAGGGCTTCGTGACCGGGCCGCTGGAGGAGATGCTCCAGGCGAACCAGCGGGGCGAGGGACGCACCATCGCCGAGGTGGTGACGATCGGCCCGCCGCTGATGATGCGTGCGGTGAGCGACCTGACCAGGCCGTACGGCGTCCCGTGCGTCGCGAGCCTGAACTCGATCATGGTCGACGCCACCGGCATGTGCGGGGCGTGCATGGTCCCGGTGGTCGTCGACGGCAAGGCGGTCCGCAAGCACGCCTGCATCGACGGACCCGAGATCGACTCCCACCTCATCGACTGGGACAAGTTCCTGCCCCGGTTCGGGCAGTTCCGCGCGCAGGAGAGCCGGAGCCGTTTTCTGCACGGCATCGCCTAGGCTCCGCTCCATAGGAGCCGTCTGGTCAGGGTCCTCATCTCGCAGGCTTTCCCCGCTGGGGTCGGCGCGCGTCGGGTTGAGCGCTATCCTTGGCGGCGACCGCGGCGATGGCGAGTCGCAAACGATTCACGACCGGGTCATGCCGGTGAAGTCATGAGTTAGGCACGGTGCAGTGGCAACACGTTGTGCGATGACATCCGCTGTGTCTACCCGGGTTTGCGGCGCCTCAGCGTGCGGACCCCAAGAAGGATCCGGTCATGAGTGACTTCCTCTACTCCGCGACGTGGGACGCCCCCG
>JAHECE010000032.1 GCA_024641895.1 Actinomycetales bacterium | reverse complement strand
ACGCCGGAGCGCGCATCGTCGGCGTCAACGCCCGCAACCTGCACACGCTCGAGGTGGACCGCGGTGTCTTCGCCACGGTGGCCGCGACACTCCCCTCGACCGTGGTCAAGGTCGCCGAGTCCGGGGTCCGCGGGCCCCACGACGTGCTCGAGTACGCCCGCTCCGGTGCCGATGCGGTGCTCGTCGGCGAGTCCCTGGTGACGCGCGGCGACCCGCGCGCGGCGGTCCGTGACCTCGTCGCGGCGGGCGCTCACCCGGCCTTGCGGGCGGTGCGGCAGTGAGCGCGCAGCCGCCGTCGACGCCGGCAGGCGCCCCTGGCGTCGAGGCGAGCGCGGCCGAGTCGCTGGCCGCCGTCACAGGGCCGTACTTCGGCGAGTTCGGCGGCCGTTTCGTGCCCGAGGCGCTCGTCGCGGCGCTGGACGAGCTCGACGCGGCCTGGTCGGCAGCCAAGGACGACCCCGGGTTCGTGGCCGAGCTCGACCACCTGCACCGCACCTACACCGGCCGGCCCAGCATCATCACCGAGGTGCCCCGCTTCGCCGCGCACGCAGGTGGGGCGCGCATCATCCTCAAGCGCGAGGACCTCAACCACACCGGCTCCCACAAGATCAACAACGTGCTCGGCCAGGCTCTGCTGACCAGACGGATCGGTAAGACGCGCGTCATCGCCGAGACCGGCGCGGGCCAGCACGGCGTCGCCACGGCCACCGCCGCGGCCCTCATGGACCTCGAGTGCACGATCTACATGGGCGAGGAGGACACCCGTCGTCAGGCCCTCAACGTGGCCAGGATGCGACTCCTCGGCGCAACGGTGGTCTCGGTGACCACCGGTTCGCGGACCCTCAAGGACGCCATCAACGAGGCGTTCCGGGACTGGGTCACGAACGTCGAGTCCACCAACTACGTGTTCGGCACGGTCGCCGGTCCGCACCCGTTCCCGAGCATGGTCCGCGACCTGCAGAAGATCATCGGGATCGAGGCGCGGCAGCAGGTCCTCGACCTGACCGGTCGGTTGCCCGACGCCGTCGCTGCGTGCGTCGGCGGTGGCTCGAACGCCATCGGGATCTTCCACGCCTTCCTCGACGACCCGGGCGTCCGGCTCGTCGGCTTCGAAGCCGGTGGTGAGGGCGTGGACACGCCTCGGCACGCGGCGACGATCACCTCCGGCTCGGCCGGGGTGCTGCACGGCGCCCGCTCGTACATGCTGCAGGACGAGGACGGCCAGACGATGGAGTCGCACTCCATCTCCGCCGGGCTGGACTACCCCGGCGTCGGGCCGGAGCACTCCTGGCTGTCGATGATCGGCCGGGCCGAGTACCGGCCCGTGACCGACGCCGAGGCGATGGAGGCGTTCCGGCTCCTGTGCCGGACCGAGGGGATCATCCCCGCGATCGAGAGCGCCCACGCCCTGGCGGGGGCCCTCGTGCTCGGGCGAGAGCTCGGGCCGGACTCCGTGATCCTCGTCAACCTCTCCGGTCGCGGCGACAAGGACGTCGCGACCGCTGCGGAGTGGTTCGACCTGCTCGACGGCAAGGGCGTGACCGCATGAGCCAGCCCGACGCTGCCGCCGTTCCCAGCCGCTCCGGCGCCGCCATCGACGCCGCGGCCGCCCGCGGTGCCGCGGCGCTCGTCGGCTACCTCCCGGTGGGCTTCCCCGACGTCGACACCTCGATCGCGGCGGCACGCGCGATGGTCGCCGAGGGCGTCGACGTCGTCGAGCTCGGGCTGCCGTACTCGGACCCCGGCATGGACGGCGAGGTGATCCAGGACGCCGTTCAGCAGGCCCTTGACGCCGGCACCCGGACCCGGCACGTCCTGCGCGCCGTCGAGGAGGTCGCGGCCACCGGTGCCGCCGTCCTCGTGATGTCGTACTGGAACCCGATCCTGCGCTACGGCGTCGAGCGCTTCTCGCGGGACCTCGCCGCCGCGGGTGGTGCAGGGCTGATCACGCCGGACCTCATCCCGGACGAGGCGGGGGAGTGGCTGGCAGCCTCGGACGCACACGGGCTGGACCGCGTGTTCCTCGTCGCCCCGAGCTCCACACCGGAGCGGTTGAAGCGGACCGCTGCGGCATGCCGTGGCTTCGTCTACGCCGCCTCGACGATGGGTGTCACAGGTGCGCGGGCCGCCGTCGGGGCGCGTGCCGAGGAGCTGGTGGCGGCGACCCGCGCCGCCGGTGCCGAGCGGGTGTGCGTGGGCCTCGGCGTGTCCAACGGTGCCCAGGCGCACGAGATCGCCCGGTACGCCGACGGCGTGATCGTCGGCTCGGCGCTCGTGCGCACGCTCAAGCGTGCTGACGGGGACGGCCGGGCCGCGATCGGCGACCTTCGCGCACTCGTCGCAGACCTCGCCTCCGGGGTCCAGCGGTGAACTCCGTCATGAGCTCGATCCCGAGCCCGCCCGTCGGCGTCTGGCACCTCGGGCCCTTCCCGCTGCGGGCGTACGCCATGGCGATCCTCGCGGGGATCGCGGTCGCGCTCTGGATCACGGACCGCCGTTATCTGGCCCGCGGCGGACCTCCCGGCACGGTGCTCGACGTCGCCTACTGGGCCGTGCCGTTCGGCATCATCGGCGGCCGGATCTACCACGTGCTCTCGTCCCCGGACGCCTACTTCGGGCCCGGCGGGGATCCGTGGCTGGCCTTCGCGATCTGGAACGGCGGGCTCGGGATCTGGGGCGCGATCGCCCTCGGCGCAGTCGGTGCCTTCATCGCGTTGCGTCGCCGAGGGTTGCGGGCAGCGCCGTACTTCGACGCGGCCGCTCCCGCGCTCCTGGTGGCCCAAGCCATCGGCCGGCTGGGCAACTGGTTCAACCAAGAGCTCTTCGGCGCCGCGACCACGCTGCCCTGGGGCCTCGAGATCGATGCGGCGCACCTCCCGCCGGGCTACGAGGCCGGCACCCTGTTCCACCCGACGTTCCTGTACGAGATGCTCTGGAACCTCGGCGCCGCGGCCCTGCTGGTCTGGCTGGACCGGCGCTACCGGCTCCGCCACGGGCGGGCCTTCTGGGCCTACGTGGCGCTCTACACGACGGGCCGGCTCTGGATCGAGATGCTTCGCATCGACGAGGCCGAGCTCGTGCTCGGGCTCCGGCTCAACGTCTGGACCTCGATCGTCGTCCTGATCGGTGCGCTCGTGGCCTTCGTCGTCATCGGCCGCCGCACCCGCGGTGTCGACGACAGCATCTACCTGCCCGGACGGGCTCCTGCCGGTGACGGCGATCCGGAACCCGCGAGCGCCCCTGAGGCGGGGGAGTCCCGATGACCCCAGGGCTGAGCGGCCGTGCTGAGGGGGCCGCGGAACCGGTATCGTCAACCGCTACCGGGCCAGCGGTGCCCCAGCCTGCCCATTTGTCGGTTAAGCGATTGGAAGGCGTCGGGCCTCGGTCTGGCGCGTGAGGACGGTCACACGGATGCATGCCACCCCGTTCGGTGCACTGCCGGCTCCCCAGGGCCTGTACGACCCCTCGCAGGAGCACGACTCCTGCGGCGTGGCGTTCGTCGCCACCCTGAGGGGTACGCCGGGTCACGACATCGTCGAGGCCGGGCTCACCGCTCTGCGCAACCTCGACCACCGCGGAGCGGTCGGCGCCGAGGTGAACAGCGGTGACGGCGCGGGCATCCTGACGCAGGTCCCCGATGCCTTCCTGCGCGCGGAGATCCCCGTCGAGCTGCCGCCGGCGGGTCACTACGCCGTGGGCCTGGCGTTCCTCCCGGCGGGGCCCGGCGAGGCCGACGCCGCCGCCGGGACGATCGAGTCGCTGGCCGCGCAGGAGGGTCTCGACGTCATCGCCTGGCGGGACGTCCCGGTGGTCGCGTCCCTCGTGGGGCCCACCGCGGCCTCCTGCATGCCCGTGTTCCGCCAACTCGTGGTCGCGGACCGTACGCGTCGGGCCGCGGGCCTGGATCTCGACCGGATGGCGTTCCGGCTGCGCAAGCGCGTCGAGCGGGCTCTCGACATCTACTTCGCGTCGCTGTCCGCCCGCACGCTCGTCTACAAGGGCATGCTCACCACGACGCAGCTCGAGAAGTTCTTCCCGGACGTGACCGACGAGCGGTTCTCCTCCGAGCTCGCCCTCGTGCACTCGCGCTTCTCCACCAACACGTTCCCGTCCTGGCCCCTGGCGCAGCCCTTCCGGATCGTGGCGCACAACGGTGAGATCAACACCGTCCGCGGGAACCGCAACTGGATGGCTGCCCGTCAGGGCACGCTCGACTCCGACGTCCTCGGTGATCTCGGCGAGCTGCTGCCCATCTGCACCCCGGGGGCCAGCGACTCGGCGACGTTCGACGAGGTGCTCGAGCTCCTGCACCTCGGGGGCAGGTCGCTACCGCACGCCGTGCTGATGATGATCCCGGAGGCGTGGGAGAACAACGCCGAGATGGACCCGGAGCGCCGGGCCTTCTACGAGTACCACGCCTGCATGATGGAGCCCTGGGACGGCCCCGCGGCGATGACCTTCACCGACGGGCGCTTCATCGGCGCAGTCCTCGACCGCAACGGGCTTCGCCCGGGCCGTTTCTGGATCACCGAGGACGGGCTCGTCGTGCTCGCGAGCGAGGTGGGCGTCCTCGAGCTGGACCCCGCGTCCGTCGTGCGCAAGGGCCGGCTGGAGCCCGGGAAGATGTTCCTCGTGGACACCGGCGCCGGCCGGGTCATCGAGGACCACGAGATCAAGAGCGAGCTCGCGGGGGTCCGCCCGTACGCCGAGTGGGTGCGCGAGCACACGATCACCCTGGAGCAGCTCCCCGATCGCGACCACGTCGCGCACTCCCCGGCGTCGGTCACGCGCCGTCAGCAGGCGTTCGGCTACACCGAGGAGGAACTGCGGATCCTGCTGCGGCCCATGGCCTCGGCAGCCATCGAGGCGCTCGGCTCGATGGGCACGGACACCCCGATCGCGGTGCTGTCCTCGCGGCCGCGGCTGCTCTTCGACTACTTCGTCCAGCTCTTCGCGCAGGTGACGAACCCGCCCCTGGATGCCATCCGCGAAGAGCTCGTCACCTCGCTCGGCGGCGCCATCGGACCCGAGCCGAACCTGCTGGTCGACACCCCGGAGCACGCACGCAAGCTGATCATCCCCTTCCCGACGATCGACAACGACCAGCTCGCCAAGATCAAGAACATCGGTCGCTCGGAGCGGGCCGGTGCGTACTTCTCGGCCATCACGGTGCGGGGCCTCTACCGCGTCAGCGGCGGAGGAGCGGCACTACGCGATCGCCTCGAGGAGATCTTCGCCGAGGTCGACGACGCCATCGAGCGCGGCGTCAGCTTCATCGTGCTCTCCGACCGGGACTCCGACGCGGAGTTCGCGCCGATCCCGTCGCTGCTGCTGACCTCGGCAGTTCACCACCACACGCTCCGCCAGCAGACCCGGACGAAGTGCAGCATCCTCGTCGAGGCCGGCGACGTGCGCGAGGTCCACCACGTCGCGCTGCTCGTCGGCTACGGCGCGGCGTGCGTGAACCCCTACCTCGCCATGGAGAGCGTCGAGGAGATGGTGCGCCGCGGAGAGGTCACCGGGATCACGGCCGAGAAGGCCGTCGCCAACCTCATCAAGGCGCTCGGCAAGGGCGTGCTCAAGGTCATGAGCAAGATGGGGATCTCGACGGTCGCCTCCTATCGCGGAGCCCAGGTGTTCCAGGCCATCGGTCTCTCGAACGACCTCGTCGGCGCCTACTTCACGGGAACGCCGTCCCCTCTGGACGGCGTCGGCCTCGACGTCCTCGCGGCCGAGGTCGCTGCCCGGCACGCGACCGCGTACCCGGCGAGCGGCATCCTGCCGGCGCACCGCCGGCTCGCGATCGGCGGCGAGTACCAGTGGCGCCGTGAGGGTGAGCCGCACATGTTCGACCCCGAGACGGTCTTCCGGCTGCAGCACTCGACCCGGAACCGGCGGATGGACGTCTTCCGGCAGTACACCGCGCGCGTCAACGACCAGTCCGAGCGCCTGATGACGTTGCGAGGCCTCTTCCGCTTCAAGACGGGCGAACGGCCCGCCCTCGAGCTCGACGAGGTGGAGCCGGCGTCGGAGATCCTCAAGCGCTTCTCGACCGGAGCGATGTCGTACGGCTCGATCTCGGCAGAGGCCCACGAGACCCTCGCCATCGCGATGAACTCGATCGGGGCGAAGTCCAACACGGGCGAGGGCGGCGAGGACGCGGACCGGCTCCGAGACCCGCGTCGGCGTAGCTCGATCAAGCAGGTCGCCTCCGGCCGGTTCGGCGTGACGGCCGACTACCTGACGAACTCGGACGACATCCAGATCAAGATGGCCCAGGGCGCCAAGCCCGGAGAAGGCGGCCAGCTGCCGGGCAACAAGGTCTACCCCTGGATCGCCAGGACCAGGCACTCGACCCCAGGTGTCGGGCTCATCTCGCCGCCGCCGCACCACGACATCTACTCGATCGAGGACCTCGCCCAGCTCATCCACGACCTGAAGAACGCCAACCCGAGCGCCCGCATCCACGTCAAGCTGGTGGCCGAGGTCGGTGTGGGCACGGTTGCGGCCGGCGTGTCCAAGGCGCACGCGGATGTCGTCCTCATCTCGGGCCACGACGGCGGAACGGGCGCGAGCCCGCTCACCTCGCTCAAGCACGCGGGTGCCCCGTGGGAGCTCGGTCTTGCCGAGACTCAGCAGACCCTCGTGCTGAACAACCTGCGCGAGCGCATCGTGGTCCAGACGGACGGTCAGATGAAGACCGGTCGCGACGTGGTCATCGCGGCACTGCTCGGTGCCGAGGAGTTCGGCTTCGCGACGGCGCCGCTCGTCGTGAGCGGCTGCGTGATGATGCGGGTCTGCCACCTCGACACCTGTCCGGTGGGCGTCGCGACGCAGAACCCTGAGCTGCGCAGCCGGTACTCCGGGAAGCCGGAGTTCGTCGCGACGTACTTCGAGTACATCGCCCAGGAGGTTCGCGAGCTCCTCGCCGAGCTCGGGTTCCGCTCGATCGAGGAGGCGATCGGTCACGTCGAGTACCTCGACACGGCCGCGGCCGTCGACCACTGGAAGGCCTCGGGTCTGGACCTCACCCCGATCCTGACGCCGGGTGTGGCCTCCGAGGGTGCGGCGGTCCACTGCACGTCGTCGCAGGACCACGGCCTGGACAGAGCGCTGGACAACCAGCTCATCGCCTTGTCCCAGGACGCCCTGGAGCGACGGGAGCCCGTGCGCATCGCCCTCGACGTGCGGAACGTCAACCGTACGGTCGGCACGATGCTGGGGCACGAGGTCACCAAGCGCTTCGAGGCCGAGGGCCTACCCGACGGCACGATCGACATCACCCTCACGGGCTCGGCCGGCCAGTCCTTCGGCGCCTTCCTGCCGGCCGGCATCACCCTGCGGCTGTTCGGCGACGCCAACGACTACGTCGGCAAGGGCCTCTCGGGCGGTCGCATCATCGTGCGTCCGGACCTGGCGGCGCAGCTCGACCACCCGTCGAACGTCATCGCCGGAAACGTCATCTGCTACGGGGGGACCGCCGGGGAGATCTTCATCCGGGGCCGGGTGGGCGAGCGGTTCTTCGTCCGCAACTCGGGCGTCGTCGGCGTCGTCGAGGGGCTCGGCGACCACGGGGCGGAGTACATGACCGGCGGCACGCTGGTCGTGCTCGGGTCCACGGGTCGCAACTTCGGCGCGGGCATGTCCGGCGGTACGGCCTACGTGCTCGACCTTGACGAGCGTCAGCTCAACGCTCCCGCGGTCGCCTCGGGCGAGCTGGGCGTGGGCCCGCTCGACGACGACGACGCCGAGGCTGTCCTGAAGCTCCTGCGGGCCCACGAGGAGCACACCGGCTCCCGACTGGCCGAGGAGCTCCTGAGAGACCCCGACACCACGCGTGGCCGGTTCACCCGGATCCTGCCGCGCCAGTACGCCCAGGTGCGTGCCGCGATCGCACGCGCGCACGCAGACGGGCTCGACATCAGCTCGCCCGGAGTCTGGGCCGAGATCATGGAGGCGACTCGTGGCTGACCCTCGCGGATTCCTGAAAGTCACCGCACGAGAGCTGCCGACCCGCAGGCCCGTGCCCGTCCGGATCCAGGACTGGCGTGAGGTCTACGAGCGCCGGGAGGAGGACGCTGCGGCGCTCGTCCGGCAGTCGGGGCGCTGCATGGACTGCGGCATCCCTTTCTGCCACAACGGGTGCCCGCTCGGGAACCTCATCCCGGAGTGGAACGACGCGACGTGGCGCGGTCGGCTGGGCGACGCGATCGACCGGCTGCACGCGACGAACAACTTCCCGGACTTCACGGGTCGGCTGTGCCCGGCGCCGTGCGAGACGAGCTGCGTGCTGGGCATCAACCAGCCGGCGGTGACGATCAAGAACATCGAGCTCTCGATCATCGACCGCGCCTTCGAGGACGGCCTCGTCACGCCCCAGGTCCCGGACCGGCTCACGGGCAAGACCGTTGCCGTCGTCGGTTCCGGGCCGGCCGGCCTGGCGGCCGCGCAACAGCTCACCCGCGCCGGCCACACGGTCGCGGTGTACGAGCGGGACGACAAGATCGGTGGCCTCCTGCGCTACGGCATCCCTGAGTTCAAGATGGAGAAGCGGCACGTCGACCTGCGCATGGCCCAGATGGAGGCCGAGGGCACGCGGTTCCGCGCCGGCATCGACGTGGGTGGTGACGGGCCGAACTCAGTGTCCGGCTCGGACCTCATGCAGCGGTACGACGCCGTCGTGCTCGCGGTCGGGGCGACGATCCGTCGCGACCTGCCGGTGCCCGGCCGGGAGCTCTCGGGCATCCACCAGGCCATGGACTACCTGCCGCAGGCGAACCGGGTGGCCGACGGCGAGACGGTCGAGGACCAGACGCTCGCGACCGACAGGGACGTCGTCATCATCGGTGGCGGCGACACCGGTGCCGACTGCCTCGGCACGGCGACGCGGCAGGGCGCCCGTTCGGTTGTGCAGCTCGAGATCATGCCCCGACCTGCGGACGCGCGCCCGGGGAACCAGCCGTGGCCGACGTACCCGATGATCTATCGGGTCTCGAGCGCGCACGAGGAGGGCGGCGAGCGGGAGTACGCCGTCTCCACCGTGGAGTTCATCGGCGACGGCGAGGGCAACGTGAGGGCCCTCAAGGTCGTCGAGGTGGACATGTCGGGCGGGCGGCCCGAACCGGTGCCCGGCACCGAGCGGGAGATACCGGCCCAGCTGGTGCTCCTCGCCATGGGCTTCACGGGGGTGCCGAAGGCCGGCATCGTCGAGCAGCTCGGCGTGAGCGTCGATGCGCGTGGCCGCATCGAGCGTGGTGAGGACTTCGAGACGTCGGTCGCCGGCGTCTACGTGGCCGGCGACGCTGGTCGCGGTCAGTCCTTGATCGTCTGGGCGATCGCCGAGGGCCGCGCCTGCGCGGCAGCCGTGGACGCCTACATGCGGGGCGGTCGAAGTGACCTTCCTGCTCCGATTCGACCGACCACGGTCGCTATTACGGCCTAGCCTCGGAGCGTGGCGGCCGGCCGCGCCGGAAGGTCCGGACGAGCGTGTCCGCCACGACCGTCGTCGTGCCGGACACCTGACTAGGCTGGGGAAATGCGCAGAGCGAAGATCGTATGCACCATGGGACCCGCAACGGAGTCCCCCGAGAAGATCCGTGAGCTCGTCGATGCGGGCATGGACGTGGCCCGGCTCAACCGGAGCCACGGCGAGTACTCGGTCCACAAGGCCATCTACAAGAGCATCAGGGCGGCTGCCAAGGCTTCGGGCCGCAACGTCGCGGTGCTGGTCGACCTCCAGGGGCCGAAGATCCGGCTGGGCCGTTTCGTCGAAGGCAAGCACGAGCTCGCCGAGGGTGATGTCTTCACGATCACGACCGACGACGTCCCCGGCACCAAGGAGCTCGTCTCCACCACCTACAAGGGGCTCCCGGGCGACTGCAAGCCGGGTGACGCCATCCTGATCGACGACGGCCGCGTGGCGGTCCGCGTCACCGCCGTCGAGGGCCCGAACGTCGTCACCCGCGTCGAGGTGGCCGGCCCCGTCTCGAACAACAAGGGCCTGAACCTGCCGGGTGTGGCGGTATCCGTGCCCGCGATGTCGGAGAAGGACGAAGAGGACCTTCGGTGGGCGATCCGACTGGGCGCCGACTTCATCGCGCTGTCGTTCGTCCGCTCCGCCTCGGACTACGACGACGTGAAGCGCGTGATGGACGAGGAGGGTCGTCGGATCCCCGTCATCGCGAAGATCGAGAAGCCGCAGGCCGTCGACAACCTCGCCGAGATCGTCCGCGCCTTCGACGGCATCATGGTTGCCCGCGGTGACCTCGGCGTCGAGCTGCCGCTGGAGCAGGTGCCGATCGTCCAGAAGCGGGCCGTCGCCCTGGCTCGGCAGAACGCCAAGCCCGTCATCGTCGCGACCCAGGTCCTCGACTCGATGATCACGGCCCCGCGCCCGACGCGGGCCGAGGTCTCGGACTGCGCCAACGCGATCCTCGACGGCGCGGACGCGGTCATGCTCTCGGGCGAGACCAGCGTCGGCGAGTTCGCGATCGAGGCCGTGCGCACGATGGCCAAGATCGTCGAGTACACGGAGCAGGAGGGCCACGAGAGGATCGCCGACCTCGGGACCGTCCCGCACACCCGCAGCGGCGTGATCACAGCGGCCGCGGCCGACATCGGCAAGGAGCTGGACGTCAAGTTCCTCGTGACGTTCACCCAGTCCGGTGACTCGGCGCGGCGTATGTCGCGCCTCCGCTCCCAGATCCCGCTCCTCGCCTTCACGCCGTCGATCCCGACGAAGAACCAGCTCGCGATGAGCTGGGGCGTCCAGACGTTCCACGTCCCGCAGGTCGGCGAGACGGACGAGATGGTGGGGCTCGTCGATCAGGTGCTGCAGGAAGAGGGCCTCGCCCAGGTCGGCGACCGCGTCGTCGTCGTCGCCGGCGCGCCTGTCGGGATCTCCGGCACCACGAACTCGCTCTTCGTGCACAAGATCGGCGACCTGTACGACATCAAGGGCGGCAACCTCTGATCGTCTGATCGCTTCGGCTGAGGCCGAGGAATCCGGGAGGCGTGGCGCACCCGGGCCTGGCGGCACCCCGCCAGGCCCGGCCAGCGCCCCGGTACCCCGATTCCTCGGCCTTCGTCGTGTCCGCTTCCCGTACCTCAGATTGACTTCTGAGTTCCGGGGCGTGCTCGCGTCGGACAAGCCCCCGAACGCGGGACCCCACTGGGGTGTCTGGCGTGGCGCGTCAGACCTGGGCCAGCAGGTCTCCGTCGCGCTCGTAGCGGCTCGCCACCTCGTCGGCCGTGAGCTGACGAAGCGTGCCGGGCTCGATCTCGTCCCACGTCCTGGGCGCGGCGACGGTCGGGCGTTCGAGGCCGCGGAGGGAGTACGGCGTGATCGTGGTCTTGGCCGGATGGTTCTGCGACCAGTCGAGCAGGACCTTGCCCCGCCGGAGCTCCTTTCTCATGACCGAGACGACGAGCCGGGGGTGCGCCCGGGCCAGCTCCTCGGCGATCGCGTGCACGTACTCGCGAACAGTCGCTGCGTCTCGCCGGCCGTCCAGGGCCGCGTAGAGCTGCAGCCCCTTGCTGCCGGAGGTGACCGGCAGAGCGACGAGGTCATCCTGGGCGAGACGCCTCGCGACGATGACTGCGACTCGTGCGCACTCGGCCAGGCCTGCCGGGGCGCCCGGGTCGAGATCGATCACGAGCCGGTCCGGGTTGTGCACGCGCCCTCGCGGCCCGACACGCCACTGGGGGGTGTGCAGCTCGAGCGCGTCCTGGTTGGCGGCCCACACCAGGGCGGCCAAGTCGTCGATGAACGGGTACTCGACCTCCGCGGCCTCCTCGTCGCCCAGGGGCGAGGTGCGCAGGGTCTGCCGCCGGAGCCAGTCGGGCGCACCGGCCGGAACGTTCTTCTCGAAGAACCGCGCGCCGGTCACTCCCTCCGGGTAGCGGATCCGTGTGACCGGCCTGTCGTGCAGCTGCCGGAGCATCGCGGGTGCCACCCGGCGGTAGTAGTCGACGACCCCGACCTTCGTGAGGCCGGCCCCGGGGTACATCACCTTGGTCAGGTTCGTCAGCCGGACCAGTCGGCCGCCGAGGTCGACGGTGTGCGCGGTGTCGGTCAATCAGGCCACCTCCCAGGCGTCGGGCTCGCCGTCGTCGCGCACGCCGCGCAGCACGGGATGCCGCAGCCGGCCGCTCTCGGTCCGGGCGAGGTAGCTGACGTCCACCGCGACCAGGGGACGGCACCAGACGGTGTCGCGATCGTCGGCGGCCGGCACCTCCTCCGCCAGCAGGCCGATCGGCGTCTCCAGCGGCGCGAGACGGCGCATCAGCTCGGCCGTCATCGCTCCGGTGAGGCCGCTGCCGGCCCGGCCCAGGTAGCGGAGCCCGTCCGTGCTGGGCGCCGCGAGGAGCAGTGCGCCGAGGCGACCACTGCCGGAGGCCTCGGGGCGCCAACCGGCCACCAGTGCAGTCCGTGTGCGTCGGTGTGTCGCCTTGAGCCAGTCTCCGGAGCGCTGACCCGGGTGGTACGCGGCGGACAGTCGCTTGGCGACGACACCTTCGAGCCCTTGATCGCGCGTCGCCGACCAGAGGGCGTCGCCGGCGTCGTAGACGGGGGAGAGGACGCACCGGGGTGGGAGGGTGAGCCGCTCCAGGGCCCCGCGCCGGTCGCGCAAGGGCAGACGGGTCAGGTCGACGCCGTAGAGCTCCAGGATGTCGAAGACGACGTAGGTGACCGGTGCGCGCTCGGCGAGGCTGAGTGCGCGCGCCCGGTCCCGGACGTGCATCCGCTCCGCCAGAGCCCCGAACGAGGGGACGCCGCCGGCCATGGCGACGACTTCGCCATCCAGCACCGCGCCCTGGACCTCGCCGAGACCTGTCAGCTCGGGGTAGGCGTCCGTGACGTCGCGCCCTGTCCTGGAGAGCAGCCGGAGCCGTCCCGTGGTCGTGTCGGCGAGGACCCGGACGCCGTCCCACTTGACCTCGAAGACCCAACCGGGGTCGGTCGGCAGGGCGTGGCCGCGGGGGATCGGGCTCGCGAGCATCGGCCTCACGGACCCATCCTGCCGCGAGACACGAGGGCGCGGTCACTTCGAGGTCGCCCGAGCCCCACGGGCGGGGTGAGTCGGACGTGATCCGGACGTGCTCGTGGCGCCCCCGATGCGCTCCGGCCACGCCCCTGCCCGGCTAGCCGGCCTGCGGGTCCGGGACCGTGATCGAGAAGCTGTCGGTGAACGTCCCGCCGTAGGCCCGCAGAAACTCGGCCGTGAGCGTGTCCGCGGTCGCGACGACGTGGATGTTTCCCCAGGTCGGATTAGCGTTCAGCCCGGAGCTCGTCGCGAAGTACGGTGCTTCGGGATCGGCGCCGCTGATGTCCCTCAGCGTGGTGCCACCGGTTCCCGCGATGACGAAGACCGTTCCGGCCCCCTTCGCGAGGTCCGAGTCGTCGTCTGCGATGCACGCCGTGTCGGCGGAGCCCGGGACGACGGCGGGACAGCCCTGGCCCAGGGCGAGCTGGTGGGTGCGCATGTAGCTGTGCTCATGCCCGGAGAGGACGAGGTCCACCCTCTTCTCGATGAGCAGGTCGTTGATCGCCTGTCCGGACGGGCACTCGTAGATGCCGATGGACAGGCACGGCATGTGCTGCGCGACCACGACCCACGGGATCCCCCGGTCACGAGCCGCGTCGATCGTCGCGCTCGTCCACGTGTGGCCGGCGGAGCCTTCGGCGTAGGACCAGTCGCCCGAGGGGTAGGTGAGGCCCGGTGAGATGGCGATGAATCGGACCAGGGGCGCTTCCTGCGGAACGTCCACGTACCACTGGCGCCCGTAGGTGCCGACGAGTCCGGGAAGCTGGTTGGGAAGGCAGGGCGAGAAGTCGTTGATGTTCCCGTCCTCGCCGTCCGACTCGTGATTGCCAGAGACGAGCTCGAACGGGTAGCCCGCGCCGACCCGACTGGTGACGAAGTCGCACCACTCGTCCTCGAGGCCGGGGTCCGAGTAGGACAGGTCGCCGAGCGCGAGGTGCAGGTCGGGGCCGATCGTCGCGACCTGGGTCAGCACCGCCGACGCCTGTGACCTCTTCCCGTAGTCCCCGGAGGCTGTGAACTCGACCGACGTCGCTGGCGGTTCATCCGCTGCGGCGGGCAGTTCAGCCGGATTGGCGGGCCCGACGGAGGGAACGCCGCAAGCGACCAGGCCGACGGCGACCAGGCCGACGGCGAGACCGGCGGCAGAGACGACGTGAACGGTGCGCAGGCGCATCTTGACCCTTGTCGACGTGGTTCTGGTTCAGTTGGGTGAAGGCTAGGCGTCATCGGCACGCAAGTGCACGGACCGCGGCGGAGGGACGTGCGCAGAGACGCCACGACGTCGCGTGCGGTCCTGGCCCGATCGGCACCGGGTCGGAGGAAGTCGAGACGGAACCTAGCCACGAGCTGTGCCGAGGGGCCATCCTGTCAACACGTGTGCGTCGACCTGGGCTGACGTGTGCGAGGCGAACGGCGTGAGCCGGAGGAGGCAACCTCGATGCGGGCGATCTGGAAGGGCGCGGTGTCATTCGGGCTCGTCAACGTGCCCGTCAAGCTGTACGCCGCCACCGGGGAGCACCAGGTGACGCTGCACCAGGTGCACAATGCCGACGGCGGCCGAGTCCGCTACCGGCGCGTCTGCAGCGTCTGCGGCGAGGAGCTGTCGATGGCCGACATCGACAAGGGCTACGAGACCGCAGGCGGCGAGATGGTGGTGCTCAACGACGCAGACCTCGCCGACCTGCCGCTTGCGACCGAGCGAGAGATCGAGGTCCTCGAGTTCGTCCCGGCCGACCAGGTCGACCCGATCCTGCTCGCCAAGACCTACTACCTCGAGCCGGAGGGCACCGCCGCCAAGGCCTACACGCTCCTGCGCGAGGCCCTCGCCTCGTCCGAGCGGATGGCGGTCGTCAAGGTGGCGCTGCGCCAGCGCGAGTCGATGGCTGTCCTGCGGGTGCGCGGCGACGTGATCTGCATGCAGACGCTGCTGTGGCCGGACGAGGTCCGGGCGGCGGAGTTCCCGATTCTCGACAAGGACGTCACGGTGCGGCCGCAGGAGCTGGCGATGGCCTCGTCGCTCATCGAGTCGATGGCGGCGGACTTCGACCCGAGCGAGTACGAGGACTCCTACGCTGCGGCCCTCGAGCAGATGATCGAGGAGAAGATCGCGGCCGGCACCACGGTGACCCCGCCCGCTCCTAGGGAGGTCGCCTCGGCCGAGGGCGGCGGCGACGTCGTCGACCTGCTCGCCGCGCTTCAGCGGAGCGTCGACAGTGCTCGAGCAGGCAAGGGCGCCGGGAGGGTGAGCCACGACGGCGCGGCCGACCTGCAAAGCGCGGCATCGGCTTCGACGGTGGCCGTGCCGGCGGCGGTCGCCGCGACGAAGACCCCGGC
>JAHECE010000222.1 GCA_024641895.1 Actinomycetales bacterium | reverse complement strand
GTCGTGCCGTTCACGGGCACGCGGGCTCCGGCGTCGGTGCCGGTCACGGACGTCTGGGTGGACGGGCCGGGCGGCCAGGTCCATGCGCTGCTGCGGGTGCCCGAGGGAGCGCAGGCGCCGCACCCGACCGTGGTGGCGGTGCACGGCGGGCCGACCTGGCACGACTCCGACAGCTTCTCGCCGACCGCCGCCGCCTGGGTGGATCACGGGTACGCCGTGCTCGAGGTCAACTACCGCGGCTCGACGGGATACGGGTCGACCTGGCGGGACGCCCTGGAAGCGAAGGTCGGGTTCGTCGAGCTGGAGGACATCGCGGCGGTGCATCAGGCGCTCGTCGACGGGGGCGTCGTCGACCCGGCGCGGTCCGTGCTCGCCGGGGCGTCGTGGGGCGGATACCTGACGCTGCTCGGGCTCGGCACGCAGCCGGAACGCTGGACGCTGGGCGTGGCCGAGGTGCCGGTGGCCGACTACGTAGCGGCCTACGAGGACGAGATGGAGAGCCTCCGGGCGTTCGACCGGGCGCTGCTCGGCGGGAGCCCGCAGGAGGTGCCGGAGTCGTACCGGGTCTCGAGCCCGATCACCTACGTCGACCAGGTGCGCGTGCCGGTGCTGGTGCTGGCCGGCGAGAACGACCCGCGCTGCCCGATCCGGCAGATCGAGAGGTACGTCGAGGCGCTGCGCGCCTGCGGCGGCGTGTGCGAGGTGGACCGCTTCGACGCAGGCCACGGCTCGCTGGTTGACGACGAACGGGTCCGCCAGATGCGCGCGGCGCTGAACTTTGTGGCCCGCCACCTGCCGTAACGCCCCCGCCAATCGACTCCTCACGAGGCCTACGCGCCCAGACGGCCTGCTAACGTCCCCACAAGCCGGACTGCAACAGGGCAACGGCGGAACGTGAGGTGTGACCGTGTCGTTGCCGCTCGTGCGAACCCGATCCGTGATTGCGCTCACGCTGGTCACAGCATTGGGGCTGCTGACCAGTGCCTGCGGCGGAAGCACTCCCGACGCTCCGGCGACGGCGCAGGAGAGCGTCGCGTCCCCTAGCCCGAGCGAGGCCGACCAAGGCGACGCGGGCGGGTCGCAGGCAGGCGTCTATCGCGGGGTCGCCACCTTGACCGCCTTCGACAGCGTCGAGGGCGCGTCGACCCAGGCGGTGGGCGACACCCGCGACGCAGAGATCAACCTGCTCGGCGACTGCGACGGCGAGTCCCCGTGCCAGCTCGCCATCGGGTCGGGATTCGTCGAGATCCTGCCGAGCCCTTCCGGGCCGGGCGGTACCGCCGTCGGGAGCCTCCTCGAGCTGACGCCCTCGGCGGCCGGGTACACCGAGCAGGCCACCTTCGACCGCGCAGGACCGTGTCCCATCGCGGTGACCAGGACGACGGAGCTCGTCCTCGATGAGGGCACCGCACGGCTCACCATCACGATCGCTCCCGAGACGCTCGAGAAGGCCTGCGCCGACGGCACCAGCTTCGCCTACGGCGGCACGGTGGAGTTCGAGGGAACGCAGGGCTGATCGACTCGGCCGGTACCGCCCGACGCGGCGACTCCCGGCGCCGAACCGTCCGGGCCGGTCGATGCGTTGCGCCGGACAGGACGTCTCAGACGAGGAGCTCCGCCACCTGGACCGCGTTCAGGGCTGCGCCCTTGCGGAGGTTGTCGCTGCTGATGAACAGGGCCAGTCCCCGCCCGCCCGGCACGCTCTGGTCGCTGCGGATGCGCCCCACGAAGCTCGGGTCCGCGCCCGCGGCCTGCAACGGCGTCGGGACGTCCGCCAGCTCGACGCCGGGTGCATCGGCGAGCAGCTCGTGCGCCCGCTCGGGGCTCAGCGCCCGCTCGAACTCTGCGTTGATCGCGAGCGAGTGCCCCGTGAACACGGGCACTCGCACGCAGGTCCCGGACACCAGCAGGTCAGGCAGGCCGAGGATCTTGCGCGACTCGTTGCGGAGCTTCTGCTCCTCGTCCGTCTCGCCCGACCCGTCGGCCGCGAGGTTCCCGGCGAGCGGCACGACGTCGAACGCGATCGGCCGCACGTAGACCTTCGGCTCCGGCAACGTCACGGCCGCGCCGTCGTGCGCCAGAGCCCTGGCGTCCTGGGCAACCGCCGCACGGACCTGGGAGTCGAGCTCCTCGACGCCGGCCAGCCCGCTGCCGGAGACTGCCTGGAACGTGCTCACCACGAGCCGCACCAGCCCGGCCTCGTCGGCCAGCACCTTGAGCACGGGCATCGCGGCCATCGTCGTGCAGTTCGGGTTGGCGATGATCCCCTTGCGCGCCTCACGAACAGCAGCCGGGTTCACCTCGCTCACCACGAGCGGCACGTCCGGGTCCATCCGCCAGGCGGAGGAGTTGTCGATGACGACGGCGCCCGCCTCGGCGAAGCGCGGCGCGTGCGCCTTGGAGGTCGAGCCGCCCGCGGAGAAGAGCGCGATGTCGATCCCGGCCAGGTCCGCCGTCGCGAGGTCCTCGACGACGACGTCGCTCCCCTTCCACGGCAGGGTCTTGCCGGCGGAGCGCGCCGAGGCGAGGAAGCGGATGGTCGCGACCGGGAAGTCGCGCTCGTCGAGCAGTCGCCGCATCACGCTGCCGACCTGGCCCGTTGCGCCGACGACGGCGACGGTCAGGCCGTCGCGGCCCTGCAGCAGGCCACCGGCGGCAGCCGGGACCTCCTCGGATAGACGTCCCATGGTCAGCGCCCCGTTCCGCCGTAGACGACGGCCTGGACCTCGGAGGTGTCCAGCCCGAACGCGGTGTGCACCGCGCGCACGGCGGTGTCGAGCTCGTCGGCGCGGGTGACCACGGAGATCCGGATCTCCGAGGTGGAGATCATCTCGATGTTCACCCCGGCGTCGCGCAGGGCGCCGAAGAGCTGGGCCGAGACGCCCGGGTGCGAGCGCATGCCGGCGCCGACCAGGGAGAGCTTGCCGATCTGGTCGTCGTACTGCAGCGATGCGAAGCCGATCTCGCCGCGCACGGAGTCCAGCGCCGTCGTCGCGGTCGGCCCGTCGGACATCGGGAGCGTGAAGGAGATGTCCGTCAGGCCGGTCTGGGCCGCGGACACGTTCTGGACGATCATGTCGAGGTTGCAGCCCGCGCCCGCGACGACCTCGAAGATCCGGGCCGCCGTCCCGGGCACGTCGGGCACGCCGACGACCGTGATCTTGGCCTCGCTGCGGTCGTGCGCGACGCCGGCGATGATCGGGGCTTCCATCTGTCCTTCTTCCTCACTGGAGTCCGTGACGTACGTGCCGGTGTTGGCGGAGAAGCTCGAGCGCACGTGGATCGGCACGCCATAGCGCCGGGCGTACTCGACGCACCGGGGCGCGAGCACCTTCGCCCCGCTCGCGGCGAGCTCCAGCATCTCCTCGTAACGAACCTTGGGTACCTTGCGTGCGCTCGGCACGATGCGCGGGTCCGCGGTGAAGACGCCGTCGACGTCCGTGTAGATCTCGCACACGTCGGCGCGCACCGCTGCGGCCAGCGCCACGGCCGTCGTGTCAGAGCCGCCTCGGCCGAGCGTCGTGACGTCGTTGGTGTCCGCGGTGACGCCCTGGAAGCCGGCGACGATCGCGACCGCGCCCCGCTCGATGCACTCTTGGATGCGTCCCGGCGACACGTCGATGATCCGCGCCTTGCCGTGCGCGGTGTCGGTGATCACGCCCGCCTGCTGCCCGGTGTAGGCGTTCGCCGCGACACCGAGGGTCTCGATCGCCATCGCGAGCAACGCCATCGAGATCCGCTCGCCGGCCGTGAGCAGGATGTCCATCTCCCGCTGCGGCGGCAGGGGCGTGACCTCCCTGGCGAGGTCGATGAGCTCGTCCGTGGTGTCACCCATCGCAGAGACGACCACGACGATCTGGTCGCCCCCGCGCTTCGCCTCGACGATCCGCTTGGCGACCCGCTTGATGCTGGTCGCATCGGCGACGGACGAGCCGCCGTACTTCTGGACGACGAGAGCCACTGCGCACTCCGGATCGGGGACGAGAGACGGGCCACGCGCAGGCCAGCGGGCCAGCACGCCCGCCGAGTCTAGGCCGTCATGCTCAGAACCCGGG
>JAHECE010000031.1 GCA_024641895.1 Actinomycetales bacterium | reverse complement strand
ACTTGCGTCGCTGGCAGTCGTGGTCGCCCTGGGAGGGGCTGGACCCGGCGCTGCGGCGACGGTACGAGGGTTCGTCGTCCGGACCCGGTGCCGTCTACCGGTGGAAGGGCAATCGCAAGGCCGGGCAGGGCCGGATGGAGATCACCGACGTGGACCCGGACGCCCGGGTGGTCATCGATCTGACCTTCGAGAAGCCGTTCAGGTCCCGCAGCACCACCGTGTTCATCCTGGAGCCGGTGGATGGCGGTACCCGGGTCACGTGGACGATGAGCGGCCCGAAGACGTTCATGAGTCGCGTCATGGGGCTGTTCACCTCGATGGACACGCTCATCGGCCCGGACTTCGAGCGGGGCCTCGCCCAGCTCAAGGCCGCTGCCGAGGCGACGCCTTCCGCGATCTGATCGCTGCGCCGTCGTCGACGACAGCGGGGCCCCGCGAGGGGTGCGAGGTGACAGGATCGGTGGATGCAGCTGGAGGACTTCGTCAGCCACGTGAACCGTGGAGCGGTTATCGAGGGCGGTTCGGAACAGCACAGGTTCATGCACGGGGCGGCTCAGGACGCCCTGCGGATCACCGCCGAGCTCAACACCGGGTACCGCACACCGGAGCAGGTGCGCGCGCTGCTGTCCGAGCTGACCGGGACGGTCGTGGACGAGTCGGTGACGCTGTTCCCGCCGTTCTACTGCGAGTTCGGGAAGAACCTGAGGCTTGGCAAGGGCGTCTTCATCAACATGGGTTGCCGCTTCCAGGACGCCGGAGGCATCACCATTGGTGAGGGCACGCTCGTGGGGCACGGCGTCACGCTGACCACGTTGAACCATGCCGTCGACCCGGACCGGCGGGCGGACATGCTCCCTGCGCCGATCGTGATCGGGCCCAAGGCCTGGCTCGGCGCCGCAGTCACGGTCGTTCCGGGCGTCACGATCGGCGCAGGAGCGGTAGTCGGCGCCGGTGCGGTCGTGACCAAAGACGTCCCTGCCAACGCGATCGTCGCCGGCGTGCCCGCCAGGGTCATCCGCATGACCGGCTTCGAGGCCTCACCCTCCTGATCGACGGGGGGATGCGCCGCGCGTCGCCACCGGACCAGCGCTACCGCGGCTAGTCGGACAACCCCGTTCGGGCTGTGACGGTCGGATCCGCGGTGATCGTGAAGCCCGCGGTGAGTTGGTCGGAGCGCCGCGAGCTCCGACCGACGCGCAGCTCGAAGCTCCCGGGATCGACCCGGCGCCTGCCGGTGGCGTCGACGAAGGAGCAGACCGAGGCCGGGAGGTTGAGGTCGACCTGAAGCGAGCGGCCGGGCTCGACGGTGACCTGCCGGAACAGCTTCAGTTCCTGATCGGCCCACGTCGCGCTCGTCACGACGTCGCAGACGTAGACCTGGACCGTCTCGAGTGCGGTTCTCCTTCCGGTGTTCGTCAAGGTGACCTGCGCGGCAACCGAGCCGTCGGCGGGGACGACGTCCTCGAGGATCTCGAGGTCGCTGTACTCCACGGTGGTGTATCCCAGGCCCTCGCCGAAGACGAACTGGGGCTCTTGCGTGAGGTCGGCGTAGCGGCTGCCGTGCTGGCCGCGGACCTGGTTGTAGTACACGGGTTGCTGGCCGACGTGCCGGGGCACGGAGATGGGCAGCCTGCCGGAGGGCTCGATGAGCCCGAGGACCAGCTCGGCGATCGCGCGCCCTCCGCGCATCCCCGGGTTGAAGGCCTCGATGAGCGCGGCGGCCTGGAGCGCTGACGGCGGCAGCACGGCGGGCTTGGAGTGGACGAGCACGACGACCACGGGCGTACCCGTGGCGACGACGGCGTCGAGCATGGCCACCTGGCCGCCCTGCAGCTCGAGGGTCGCGGTCGAGCAGCCCTCCCCGGTGAGCGAGACGTCGTCGCCCACCACAGCCACGACGACGTCGGCCGCGCGCGCCGCGGCGACGGCCTGTGCGATCAGCTCCGCGTCCGGCTCGGTGGGCGAGAAGATCGGTGGCCGCGGCTGCCCGTCCGGGAAGGTCGGGCCCTCCGGGTCCGGCACGAGCGTCCCGATGCGAGCTCCCCGAGCGTGGCTGACCTCCCAGTCGGCCGGGACGACGGCGCGGATCCCGTCGAGCACCGTCTCGGTGAGGTGGCGGGGGTGCCCGTCGGGCATCCAGGGCACCTGGCCTGAGGAGCCGGCCCAGTCGCCGAGCTGCGCGTGCTGATCGTCCGCGTTCGGCCCGACGACCGCGATCGTTCGGGCGTTCCCGACGCCCACGGCGCGGCCGTCGGCGCCCGAGGTGTAACCGCCGTCCAGGGGCAGGATGCCGTCGTTGCCCAGCAGCACGAGCGAGCGCCGTGCGACCTCGAGGTTCACCTCGGAATGGGCGGCGCACCCGATGACCTCGCGCTGGCGGACCGGGTCCGGTGCCCGGGGGTCCTCGAAGAGCCCGAGCTCGAACTTCAACCGGAGGATGCGGCGGGCCGCGTCGTCGATCTGCGATTCCTGCAGCCGCCCCTCGGCGACCGCTTGGAGGGCACCCTCGAAGAACTGCGGCGTGGTCATCACGAGGTCGTTGCCGGACCCGACCGCGACGGCGGCGGCGTCGACGTCGTCCTCGCAGACCTTCTGCTCCCAGACCATCCGCCCGACGTTGTCCCAGTCCGTCACCAGTGTGCCGGTGAACTGCCACTCCCCCCGGAGCACGTCGTCCAGCAACCACTTGTTGGCGGTGACGGGGACGCCGTCGATGGCCTGGTAGCCGAGCATGAAGGTGCGGCACCCCTCGTGCACGGCGCGCTCGAAGGGTGGGAGGAACCACGAGCGCAAGGCTCGGTGGCTCAGGTCCGCCTCGCTCGCGTCGCGGCCGCCCTGGGTCTGGGAGTACCCGGCGAAATGCTTGGCGCAGGCGAGGATCGCGGTCGGGTCGGTGAGCCCGGCCCCCTGGTAGCCGCGGATCATGGCTGCGCCGAGCTCGCCGATGAGGTGGGGGTCCTCCCCGAAAGTCTCGTCCACACGGCCCCAGCGGAGGTCTCGTGCGATGCACAGCACGGGGGAGAACGTCCAGTGGAGACCGGTCGCGGAGACCTCGGCAGCGGCCACGCGCGCGGCGCGCTCCAGGAGCTCCGAGTCCCACGTGCAGGCCATCGCGAGCTGTGTCGGCAGGATCGTCGCGCCCGGCCAGAAGGAGTGCCCGTGGATCGCGTCGTCCGCCGTGAGCAGGGGGATCCCCAGGCGCGTCCTGGCGGCGAGCGCGATGGCGTCGTGCATCGCCTGAGGTGAGGCGTGGAGGATGGAGCCAGCCCCGCGAGTCAGGACGATGTCCTCCAGGTCACCCCGTGCGTCGAGCTGGAGCATCTGCCCGACCTTCTCCCGCAGGGTCATCCGCGACAGCAGGTCCTCGAGGCGCGCCTGCACCGACAGGCCGGCATCCAGGTAGGCGGGAGCGTCGTTGCTCGTCGTGGTCATCGTGCTGCCGTCCTTCGGGGTGCGTCCATCCGCCGCAGGGCTGCGGCGATGCGGTCGATCGATCGGAGAGCTGCCGGCTCGGCCGGCCGGTTGAGGCCCGAGGCGGACTCGCCGCCGTGCGCCCGGGCCGGTCCCCTGGCGCGGTCGTCGCGCGCCGCTGAGCAGACCCGCACGCGGACGCTTGCCGACTCGTGATCGACAGCGTCGTCGTGCACGCGGATCTCGCCCGAGACATCGAGGCCCTGGGGTGCCGCCCCCGGCGGCGACATCGGCGACGGCGTCACGGCGCGCTCCCGCTCGGCGCGTCTCGATGTTCGGACACGGGTTGTGTGGAGGACCTCACGCGCAGCTCGGGCCGGACCTGGTAGTGGCGCGCGTGCGTCCGTCCCTGCGTGATTCTTTCCATGAGGAGCGAGATCGCGGTCCGTCCGACGCTCTCGCCGAACTGCGTGACCGTCGACAGGGACACCAGCGGGTGGCTGGCGATCGGGATGTCGTCGTACCCGATCACGGACACGTCGCGGGTGGACATCCCGAGCGTGGCGAGTGCGCTCAGTACCTCGATGGCGAGCGAGTCGTGACCGGCGAACACCGCCGTGATCGAGGGGTCACGGCTGAGGAGCTCGCGCGCCGCCGCGTAGGCGCTGCCGGGCGCGCCGTCGCAGAAGACGACGCGCGGTTCCACCCCTGTCTGGGCCATCACCTGTTCGTAGGCCTCCAGGCGCACGGAGTGCGGAGGGCGCGAGCGGGGGCCGTCGAGCGGCGTGCGGATCGTGAGGTGCGCGATCCGCACGTGCCCCAGGCTGCGCAGGTGACCGAGCGCCAGCCGGGTTCCGGCCGCGTCGTCGTTGGTCAGCGTGTCGTAGTTCACCGACTCGTCGTGGCGCCCCACGAGGACTATCGGCACATCGAGCGCGAGCTCCTCGAGCCACTCGGGAGTGACCTCGGGCGAGATCGCGATGAGCCCGTCCACCTGGCGGTCCGCCAGGTTCTCCAGCACCGGCGTGCCTCGCATCTCTCCGATACCGGGGGCGACGAGGAGCTGGTAGCCCGTGCCCACCAGCCGAGCCGCGGCTCCTTGCATGACCTGGGTGAGGAACTCGTTGCCCAGGTTGGGGATCTCCAGGCCGATGCTGAAGCTCGAGCCGCGCATGGCCTGGGCGGCGATCCGCGGACGGTAGCCCAGGTCCTTGATCGCCTTCTCGACCCGCTCGCGCATCGAGTCGCTGACGCCGTAGGCGTTGCGCACCACCTTGGACACGGCGCCCTTGGACACGCCGGCGGCGCGGGCGACGTCGTCCATCGAGGGTCGTCGTCGAGCCGGGGTGGACGTCTCGGAGCCCACGGTCACCATCCCTCGTCGAAGTTGCGGTCACGCTACCACTGCGCGACCAACGATACGGCGCCAAGTGTAGACCGATATCTAGCATCTGGTGAACCCCAGGGGCGTGCTGAAGTTCGCTTGACGTGCATAGACGGCGCGCCCGTCGTGCGATCCACCCAGTCTCACCCACGTGCTCGATCTGGCGTGTGTAAACCGGTTGACACAACCCGAGCGTACGGGTTACGGTCATCGAACGTTGTCGGGCCCGCCGTGGTTCACCGGCCGGCGACGTCGACCGCCTGGACGATCCGCCCCAGGCGCGGCCCCTCGATCCAATGGAGGATTCATGCGCAGGATCACCGCAATTCCCGCCGCTGCTGCCGCGGCAGCAGCTCTGATGCTCGCCGGATGTGCAACGGGCTCGGACTCCGGCTCGGGTGGCGACGACACCACTCTCACGCTCTCCGGCTGGGCCGGCGACGATGTGATGCCGAAGATCATCGAGCAGTTCGAAGCCGACAACCCTGGTGTGACGGTCGAGTTCGCCGGCCTGCCGTGGCCGGACATCTTGACGCAGATCAACACCGAGCTCGTGTCCGGCACGGCTGACGACGTGGTCGTCGTCTTCCCCGGCAACGGCAACCCGATCACGGCTCAGACCCTCGCCAAGGGCAACTTCCTCGCGGACCTCTCCTCGCGGCCGTGGACCTCGAGCTACAACGAGGCGAACCAGACGGTCATGGGCGCTGACGGCAAGGTCCTGATGGGCGCGAACAACTTCACGATCATCCCCGCCACGTACAACGAGCAGGCTCTTGAGTCGCTCGGTGCCACGGTGCCGACCACGTGGAGCGAGGTTCTCCAGCTGTGCTCGGCCGCCAGGGCCGAGGACAAGGTGGCCTACGCCCTCGCCGGGCTGGCCGGCGGCACCTACAACTACTTCGCCTTCGCGCTGACGGCCACGCTGGTCGACGGCCCGAACCCGGATTTCGCGGAGCAGCAGGCTGCCGGGGAGGTCTCGTTCAGCGACTCGGAGTGGGGGACTGCGTTCGACAAGTACCTCGAGCTGCTCGACGCGGGCTGCTTCACCGACGACGCACTCGGCACGAGCCTCGAGCTGGCGCAGCAGCAGGTCGCCCGAGGTGAGGCGGTCGGCATCGTCACGGTGAGCAACCAGCTAGGCGACGTCGAGCGGCTCGCGCCGGAGGGGACCACCTTCGTCACGGCCCCGCTCCCGGCGACCGACGACCCCTCGGACACCGTCCTTCCCGTCGGGCTGGGCGCCGGCTACGGCGTCAACGCCAAGGGCAACGTCGATCTCGCGACCAAGTTCGTCGACTTCTACATGTCGAACGAAGGCATGAAGATCGCCGTCGATTCAGGTTCGATCTTCCCGAGCGCGCCGGTCGAGGGCTTCGAGCCGACCCCGACCCTCGCGGGAGTGACGGACGCGGTGCAGAGCGACAAGACGGCGGCCTTCCCGGACCAGACCTGGCCGAACGCCAACGTTACTCAGGTGTTCCTGGACGAGCTGCAGAAGCTGCTCGGCGGGCGGACATCCGTGACGGACGCGCTGGCAGCGATGGACACCGCCTACAACAGCTGAGCAAACGGGGCACGGCGTGACGACTCGTCGTGACGTCGGGACGTCACGCCGTGCCCCGTTTCTCCCGGACAGATAAGGAAGTCTGATGGCAATCGCCCCAGCTGCTCCACAAGTCAAGACACCGGTGCCGAAGACGCGCCGCCACCGCGGGTATGCGAGCCCGGTCTGGTGGTTCGTGATCCCCGCGGCCACGCTCTACACCTTCGCGGTCCTCGTCCCGGCAGTCCGGGGAGGTCTCTTCTCACTGACCGACTGGGATGGGGTCTCCCCGACCTGGGAGTGGGTGGGTCTGAGCCAGTACGGCAACATCCTCAACGACCCGAACGGCATGACCGCAGTCAAGAACACCCTGCTGATCGCCGCGGCCGTCACGATCATCCAGAACGTGCTCGGCCTGCTCATCGCCCTCGGGGTGAACTCGGTGATCAAGTCGCGAACGGTCCTGCGCGTCCTGATCTTCGCGCCGGTCGTCATCACCTCGATCGCCGTCGGCTTCCTGTGGCAGAACCTTCTCGCCCCCAACGGTGCCGTCAACCTGGCGCTCGAAGCCGTGGGGCTGGGTGCCCTCCGGCAGAACTGGCTCGGGGACCCGGACGTAGCGATCTGGTCGATCATCATCGTGGTCGTCTGGCAGTTCGTCGGCTACTCCATGGTCATCTTCCTCGCCGGTCTCCAGGGGATCCCGGAAGAGGTCATCGAAGCTGCAGCGATCGACGGGGCCGGACCTGTCCAACGCTTCCGGTACGTCGTCCTTCCGATGCTGGCGCCGGCGATCACGATCAACCTGATGCTCTCGCTCATCGGCGGCTTCAAGCTCTTCGACCAGGTCTTCGCGATGACCAAGGGCGGCCCCGGTGGCGCGACGAACACCATCTCGACGCTGCTGTACACCAACGCTTTCCAGCTCGGGCGATTCGCCTACGGGGCCGCTCTCGCCGTGGTGCTCACGGTCTTCGTCGCCGTTGCCTCCGGGATCCAGTACAAGCTCCTTTCGAAGCAGGAGGGTTGAGATGAAGCGCTACACCCGGAAGACCTTGGTCCTCGAGATCGGGATGATCCTGGTCGGGCTGCTGTTCATGTTCCCGATCTACATGCTCGTCAACCTGGCCTTGAAGGCCCCTGGCGACCAGGGCGCCGCCATCGCCCCGCCCACCCAGCCCACCCTGCAGAACTTCGTGGAGGCCTGGAACGTCGGCAACCTGGGCAGCGGCCTCATCAACAGCACGCTCGTCACGGTGACCGTCGTCGTCCTCAACGTCGTCCTTGCTGCCTCAGCCGCCTACCCCCTGTCCCGGCTGGGCGCCCGGTGGTCCACCCTGACCTACTTCGCGTTCCTGGTCGGCCTGCTGATCCCCATGCAGCTCGCACTGCTCCCGATGTACCAGACCATTCGCGACCTGGGTCTTCTGGGCAGTCTCTGGGGGGTCATCCTCGTCAGCGTCGGCCAGGGTCTGCCCTTCTCGATCTTCCTCTACTCCGGCTTCATGCGAACGCTGCCGGTCGAGTTCGAAGAAGCGGCAGCGCTGGACGGTGCAAGCGCCTTCCGCACGTTCTGGTCCGTCGTCTTCCCACTGCTTCGGCCGATCACGGGAACCGTCGCCATCCTCAACGTCGTGTGGACCTGGAACGACTTCCTCCAGCCCCTGCTCTACCTGTCCGGGTCGCAGCGCAAGACCATCACGGTCGCCGTCTACGGATTCGTGGGTCAGTACGGCGCGCAGTGGAACCTGATCTTCGCGGGGATCCTCATCAGCATCCTTCCGATCCTGATCTTGTACTTCTTCATGCAGCGCTACATCGTCCAGGGCTTCGCGGGCGGACTCAAGGGTTGAGCTGCGGTCCTGGCCAGTCCCCGACACGATCAGCGAGGAAACCCATGACCACCTGGACCGGGCGCTTCATCACGCCGGCGGGCGCACTCGACTCCGCCCCGCAGTTCCGCAAAGAGTTCACGAAGCACGCCGGTCACGGCGACCTGGTCTCCGCCACGCTCCACCTGTCCGCTCTGGGCGTGTGCGAGGCGTGGATCAACGGAGAACCGGTGAGCGACGCCGTCCTCACCCCGGGGTGGACCAGCTACGAGTGGCGGGTTCACTACGTCGAGCACGACGTGACGCCCCTCGTCGAGGACACCTCGACGCTCGCGATCGCGGTCGGCAACGGATGGTTCCACGGACGTCTCGGCTGGATGGAGACGACGCGGTACGGAGACGAGATCGCCGCCTTTGCCGAGCTGCGGCTCACCTACGCCGACGGCCACCGGCAGCGGGTAGTCACCGACGAGTCGTGGACCGCAGGACCAGGCCCGGTCACGTCGGACGACCTCTACGACGGGCAGAGCATCGATGCGCGCCGCTACAACGACGCCTGGAAGCACCCCGGGTTCCGGGCCGACGGGTGGGCAGGGGTCCGCGTCGTCGACTACGACACGGTGCGGCTCACGCCGGACCCCGCCCCGCCCGTGCGGCGCATCGCGCACCTGAGAGCGGAGCGGACGTGGCGCAGCGCCACAGGCGGCGTCCTGCTCGACTTCGGGCAGAACGTCGTCGGCTGGTTGAAGCTGCGGGTGCAGGGCGAGGCCGGCACGGTCATCACGGCACGCCACGCCGAGGTGCTCGACGGCGGCGAGCTCGCCGTGCGCCCGTTGCGCTCGGCGAAAGCGACCGACCGCTTCACGCTCAGCGGCGGCGACGACATCTTCGAGCCGACGATGACGTCCCACGGGTTCCGGTACGCCGAGCTGACCGGCTGGCCGGGAGACGAGCTCCCGCTCGACGACGACGCGGTCACCGCCGTCGTCATCTCCTCCGACCTTCGACGCACCGGGTCGTTCGAGTGCTCTGTACCCGACCTCAACACCTTCCACGACAACGTCGTCCGCGGCATGCGCGGCAACTTCGTCGACGTGCCCACCGACTGCCCACAGCGCGACGAACGCCTCGGGTGGACAGGCGACATCTCGATCTTCGGACCGACCGCCGCCTTCCTGTTCGACGTCAAGGACTTCCTCCTCGACTGGCTGACCGACCTCGCCCTCGAGCAGGAGCGGCACGACGGCGTCGTGCCCTACGTCGTCCCGGACATCCTCAAGCGCGCCGTGGATCTCGAGGAGGTCCCGCCGGCCGGGACGCCGACCGCGATCTGGGGCGACGCCGCCGTCTGGGTGCCGTGGGCGCTCTGGGAGGCCTACGGCGACGTCGTCGTCCTGACGGAGACCTTCCCGTCGATGCTCGCGCACGGCCGGCGGGTACGCGCGGCCCTGTCCCCGTCAGGGGTGTGGGACACCGGATTCCAGTTCGGCGACTGGCTCGATCCCGACGCCCCGGCCGCCCACCCGGAACGCGCCAAGGCCGACCCTGGTGTCGTCGCCACCGCGTGCGCCTACCGGAGCCTGCGTCTGGTCTCCGAAGCAGCCCGCATCATCGGCAGCCCAGCCGAGGTGCAGGATTTCGCCTCCGCGGCCTCCGACCTGCGAGCGGCCTTCCGGCGCGCCTACGTTTCCGACGAACGGATCGTGAGCGACTGCGCCACGGTCTACGCCCTCGCGATCGCGTTCGGCCTGCTCGAGGACACGGAACGGGTCTGGGCCGGGGACCGGCTCGCCCGACTCGTCGAAGACAGCGGCTACCGCATCACCACAGGATTCGCCGGCACGCCGTTCGTCACGGCTGCACTCAGCTCGACCGGGCATGTCGACGTCGCGTACCGGCTGCTCCTGCAGCGCGCGTGCCCGTCCTGGCTGTACCCGGTGACGATGGGAGCGACCACCATCTGGGAGCGCTGGGACTCGATGCTGCCGGACGGCAGCATCAACCCCGGTGAGATGACCAGCTTCAACCACTACGCGCTGGGCGCAGTCGCCGACTGGATGCACCGCGCGATCGGCGGCATCGCCCCGCTCACCCCGGGATACCGCGACATCCTCGTCGCTCCGCTCGTAGCGGACGGTATCGACTGGGCGCGGTGCGCTCTCATGACCCCGCGGGGCGCCGCCGCCGTCGAGTGGGAACGGCGAGACGAGCTCGTGACGGTGACGGTGAAGGTCCCGGCCGGCGCCCGCGCCGTCTTCAGGTGGCCCAGTGCTCAGGACGAGGAGCTGCCGCCCGGCCGTCACACCCTCACGGTGCAAGCGCCGCTGTTCCGACACCGGATCACCTCGTGACGGTGGAGTGTCGGCGCACCTCGTGCGCGGCCCGCGGCGTGCAGGCACTCGGCTCCCAGCACGGTGCCGGTGGCTCGCGTACTGGCTGGCTTGTGATGCGGGCCGGCACGCGCCCGAGGGCCTGGTGACCAGGCCGCTGCTGCGCTCGCGCGCATGGCCGATACCTACACGGTGCAGCGGGATGTCACGGTCGGCGCTCACGCCCGAGCGGTCTACGACGAGGTCGTGGACTTGCGTCGCTGGCAGTCGTGGTCGCCCTGGGAGGGGCTGGACCCGGCGCTGCGGCGACGGTACGAGGGTTCGTCGTCCGGACCCGGTGCCGTCTACCGGTGGAAGGGCAATCGCAAGGCTGGGCATGGCCGGACGGAGATCACCGATGTGGAGCCGGACGCCCGGGTGGTCATCGATCTCGTCGCCGTCGGCGTCGCCTCTCGTCACCGGCCCGAGGACGTGATCCGAACGTCCTCGGGCCCGTGAGCCGAGCCGTGATAGCGCGGCTCGCCGGTGCGGAACCTCACGCCCAGCGTGAGTCGATCTGGAAGTCGCTGGCTACTTGGCGGATCTCTTCGCGGGCGAGGCCTTCGGCGATGCCGCCGGCGACGATGTTCATGTACTCGTACTTCGCGCCGGTCTCGGCGTACTCGATCCGGTCGGTGGCCCGGGTGACCGACAGGTCCGAGCGGGCCATGACGCCGTGCTTGGACCACAGCACGATCTGGAACTCGCGCAGCCCTTCGACGTTGGCCTGCATCATCCCGGCCGAGCCGGGGACGAGGAACGGCAGGACGCCGATGCCCTCGGCCAGGGCGACGATGCTCTCCGGCTCCCAGCGCAGGACCCTGGAGTTGAAGGTCTGGTTGTCCCGGTAGGCCGGGATGTGGGAGAGGAACGTCAGGTGCATCGGCTGGGCGTGCACCACGGCCTGGAAGTCGATCCCGCGGCGCGCGACCTGGTCCTGGTGGACGGCCAGGTGGGAGTTGAACTCGCTGGTGAGCTTCTCGAACAGGCGGCGAGGTGAGGTGAACATCGTGGCGGTTATGCCGCCGTCGTGGACCTTCACGCCGGCGATGGCGGTCTCGGGGTCTTCGTGGATCTGGCGCAGCCGGCGACCGGACCCGGTCACCAGGAGGGTCTTGCCGGCCAGGGCCGGGGCAGGCAGCGGCAGGGTGATCTCGGAGGTGACCGGGAAGCGGCGGCGCAGCTCCAGGTCCCAGCCGACGTACACGGAGATGTTCCCGGCGCCGGCCTCGGAGGCGTCGATCTCGCTGATGCGCTGGCCGCCGGCTCCCATCGATCGGAGCAGCTCGTCCAGCTCGGGGTACGGCTCGCTGAGGGGCATGGTCTCGTCCTTTCAGTTGGTGGCCGCGTTGTTGCGCAGCCGGGTCTCGGCCTGGTCCCAGGCCTGGTCGTTGCCGGCGGGTTCCCACCGGGTCAGTTCGGTTGAGGCGCGCACGACCTCGCGGATCCGTGGCAGGCCGCCGGGTAGGGCGCCGGTGGCCCACGCCTGGGTGAGCAGGTTCCCGATGGCGGTGGCCTCGCCCGGCCCGGCGATCACGGGCAGCCCGGTCGCCTCCGCGGTCAGCCGGCACAGGAGGGGGTTGCGTGCGCCGCCGCCGACGATGTGCACGACGTCGACGCGTCGCCTCCCGTGCTCCGCGACGGCGCGGATCGCGCGGCGGTAACCCAGCGCGAGGGAGTCGAGGATGCAGCGGGCGATCTCGGGCGGGCTCTGCGGGACCGGCTGGCCGCTCGCTTGGGCGGTCTCGGCGATCCGCTGGGGCACGTCTCCCGGTGTGGCGAAGACCGGGTCGTCGACGTCGACGACGGTGCGAAGGCCCGGGACCTGGGCCGCGGCCGCCAGGAGGGCGCCGAGGTCCTGCGGTGCGCCTTGCTGTGCCCACGTACGCAGGGATTCCTGGAGCAGCCACAGGCCTGAGACGTTGCGGAGGTAGCGCACGGTGCCGGCGACGCCGAGCTCGTTCGTGACGTTCGCCCGTCGGCTGCCCTCGGTCAGGACCGGCTCGTCGAGCTCGAGGCCGACCAGGGACCAGGTGCCCGAGGAGATGTACGCCGAGCGCGACGGGTCCGCCATCGGGACGGCGGCGACGGCGGAGGCGGTGTCGTGGGTGCCGACGGAGACCAGCTCGGCGCCGGGCAGGGCGAGCTCTCTGGCCACGTCGCCGAGAAGGGGAGCGATCACTGTGCCGGGCTCGACGAGCCGCGGCAGGAGCGCCGCCAGGTCGCGACCGGCCAGCTGGGAGGCGACCGCGAGCACGGGGTCGCTCCATCGGCGTGTTCGCGCGTCGAGCAGGCCCGTGGTGGAGGCGTTCGTGACCTCCGCGACCGACGCGCCGGTCAGCCAGTGCCCGAAGAGGTCCGGGATGAGCAGCAGTTCCTGCGCGGCTGCCAACTGCGCCGTGCCCCCGGCCGACACGAGCTGGAAGACTGTGTTGAAGGGTTGGACCTGCAGGCCTGTCGTCGCGTAGTGCTCGGCGGCGGGCAACGCGGCGAAGAGGCGCTCCGGCGCGCCGTCGGTCCTGGCGTCGCGGTAGTGCACGGGATTGCCGAGGAGCGCGCCGTCGGCGTCGAGGAGGCCGTAGTCCACCGCCCAGGTGTCGACGCCCACCGAGGCGACAGGCCCTGAAGCGCCGGCGGCCCGCAGGCCGGTGCGGATCCCGTCCCACAGGCCCAGCACGTCCCAGTGCAGGCGCTGGCGTCCCGCTTGGGACACCGGGACGGGTCCGTTGGTGAACCGGGCGACCTCCTCGGTCAGCAGGCGTCCGGCCTCGAGGTGCCCGGTGATGACCCGGCCGCTGGAGGCGCCGACGTCCACGGCGGCGAAGCGTTGGCTCATGGCGGGACCCCCTCAGCGCAGGAACGCGGCGGCGACGCCGGAGTCGACGGGGATGTGCAGGCCCGTGGTGCGGGTGAGCTCACCACCGGTGAGGGCGAAGACGGCGTCCGCGACGTGCTCGGGGAGCACCTCGCGCTTGAGCAACGTGCGCTGGGCGTAGTACGCGCCCAGGTCGTCTTCGGCGACGCCGTACACCTGCGCGCGGGAGGCGCCCCAGCCGCCGGCGAAGATGCCGGAGCCGCGCACGACGCCGTCGGGGTTGATGCCGTTGACGCGGATCTGGTCCGGGCCGAGCTCGGCCGCCAGGAGGCGGACCTGGTGGGCCTGGTCGGCCTTGACGGCGCCGTAGGCGATGTTGTTCGGCCCGGCGAACAGGGAGTTCTTGCTCGAGATGTACACGATGTCCCCGCCCATGCCCTGGGCCTTCATGATCGCGGCGGCGGCCTTGGAGACGAGGAAGGAGCCCTTGGCCATGACGTCGTGCTGCAGGTCCCAGTCGCGTTCTGTGGTCTCCAGGAGCGGCTTGGAGATTGACAGGCCGGCGTTGTTCACCACGAGGTCCACGCCGCCGAAGGCCAGGACCGCGCCGGCGAACGCTGCCTCGACGGCGTCGGCGGCGGCGACGTCCGCGGCGACGCCGATGGCGACGTCGGTGCCACCGATCCCAGCAGCGGTGGCCTGTGCCTTGGCCAGGTCGAGGTCGGCTACGACGACGCACGCGCCCTCGGCAGCCAGGCGCTGCGCGATGGCCTTGCCGATGCCAGACGCCGCCCCGGTGACGAGGGCGACGCGGGTGGCCAGAGCCTTGGGCCGGGGCATCCGGGCGAGCTTGGCCTCTTCCAGGGCCCAGTACTCGATGCGGAACTTCTCGGCCTCGTCGATCGGGGCGTAGGTGGAGACAGCCTCGGCGCCGCGCATCACGTTGATCGCGTTCACGTAGAACTCACCGGCCACACGGGCGGTCTGCTTGTTCGCGCCGTAGGAGAACATCCCCACTCCGGGCACGAGGACGATCGCCGGGTCGCCGCCGCGCATGGGCGGGCTGTCGGCGGTGGCGTTGCGCTCGTAGTAGCCGCGGTAGTCCTCCCGATAGGCGGCGTGCAGCTCGCGCAGGCGCGCCTCGGCCTCCTCGAGGGGGGCGCTCGGTGGCAGGTCCAGGACCATCGGCTTGACCTTGGTGCGCAGGAAGTGGTCCGGGCAGGACGTCCCGAGCTCGGCCAGGCGCGGGTGCTCGGCGCGGGCGACGAAGTCGAGGACGACGTCGGAGTCGGTGAAGTGACCGACCTGCGCCTTGTCGGTGGAGGCCAGGCCGCGGATCACCGGGGCCAGCGCCGCCGCCCGGGTCCGGCGCTCCGCCTCGGGCAGGGGCTCATACCCGGGGATGACCCGGCCGAAGGGGTCGTCTTTGCCTCGCTCGGCCAGGAAGCGGGTGGCCTTGGCGATGATCTCCACCGAGTGGCGCTCGCACTCCTCGCTCGTGTCGCCCCACGCGGTGATGCCGTGGCCGCCGAGGATGACGCCGATGGCCTGGGGGTTGGCGGCCTTGATCGCGGCGATGTCCAGGCCGAGCTGGAAGCCGGGCCGGCGCCACGGCACCCAGGCCACCCGGTCACCGAAGCACTCCGCGGTGAGGGCCTCGCCGTCGGCGGCGGTGGCCAGCGCGATACCGGCGTCCGGGTGCAGATGGTCCACGTGCGCGGCATCCACGAGCCCGTGCATCGCGGTGTCGATCGACGGCGCCGCACCGCCCTTGCCGTGGAGGCAGAAGTCGAACGCGGCGACCATCTCGTCCTCGCGGTCCACGCCGGGATAGACCTGCGCGAGGCTTCGAAGGCGGTCAAGGCGCAGCACCGCCAGGCCCGCCTCGGTCAGGGTGCCGAGGTCACCGCCGGAACCCTTGACCCACACGAGCTCGACGGGCTGGGACGTCACCGGGTCGATGACCGCTCCCTTGGCGGAGGTGTTGCCGCCGGCGTAGTTCGTGTTCCGCGGGTCGGCGCCGAGCCGGTTCGAACGGGCGATCAGGTCTGCTGCCGGGGTGGGGACGTCGGTCGTCATCGTGGTCTCTGGTCCGTTCGTGGGGGTC
>JAHECE010000221.1 GCA_024641895.1 Actinomycetales bacterium | reverse complement strand
CGGGGTCAGGTCGTCGAAAGACGCCGCCGGCTTCAGGTGCAGGTGCCGCCTGAACTCGTTGTAGCGGGGCACGCCCCGTTCGCGGATCCGCGTGACGTCGACGGCGGCGAGGTCCAGGATCGTGCCGTCCGGGCGCTCCAGGTGCTGCAGGAATCGCGGGTAGTTGTGCAGGGTGATCGCACCCGGGTGCGACCTGCCGAAGGAGTACATCGCGTTGCCCGTGCCGAGGGTGTGCATCCGCTCGCGGACGTGGGTCAGCGTCAGGTCCCGAAAGGTGTTCTCCGCGATCACGGAGTCGTCGGCGGTCGAGCGGAAGGTGTAGTCGTCCGGGATCAGCGGATGCATGCGGTAGACCGCGCCGAACTCCTCGGTCAGGCTGTACGGGACGCCGAACAGGTCCTTGCGTGAACCAGGGATGCCGCTGATCAGGTCGTTGCGGCCGATCCGTCCGAACCGCTTGTGCGCACCCTCGCCGACGAGCCCCCACCAGGTGGTCCGCATGGCGCGGACGGTGGTCGGGTGGGCGATGATGCCCGGCGTCCACTCGACGGTGTGGATCTTCGCCATGAGCGCCGTGTTGATCAGTCGGGCGGTGCGGTAGAGCCGGTCGTCGCCCCAGCTCGGGTTGTGCTTCTTCAGCAGGTCGCAGATCGAGTTGTGCTCACGCATGAAGAGGCCGTGGAGCAGGCCGAGCCCGAGCCAGAAGTTGCCCTCGACTCCGGAGACGTCGAGGCCGGCGTCCAACGTGTCGGATGGCAGCCCGTCCTCGTCCACGACCAGCTTGCCGTCCTCGCGGGCGCGCAGGCTCTCGGCGAGCCCACGGGTGTCGCCGTAGACCTGGGATCCGTCCCACCAGTGCGTGTCCTCGTTGACCCACGTCGTCGGGTTCCCGTCGGACTCCTTCCAGGTCGGGTCCGGGATCGCTCGTGGCACGCGCATGGGCTGCTCGGGCCAGTCGTCGTCGGGCGCCAGCTCGATGCGGTGCGCGCTCTCCCACGACGGCTTCGGATGGCTGAACCAGTCGTGCACCTCGAACTGCAGCCAGGCCGCTGCCAGGAGGTTCAGCGACTCCGCAGGAAGGAACGTGGTCCTGGTGAGCAGCTCGCGGCTGACGACCCGCGGATTCGGGGTCATGAGCCGGGACCCGGCCTCCGGGACCGTCGCCTCCAGGGGGACGTTGCGGCCGAACCGGCAGCCGATGCTCCCCATGGACGGGTTGTCCAGGTCGTTGTAGTGCCCGGTGACCGTGCGGGCCGTCAGGTAGCTGCCGTCGGCCAGCTCTGGCACGTCCGGGAGCGGGCCGGGGACGGCGCCGGTGTCCACGAGGTTCTCCTTGCGGAGCCTGGACCGGATCCCGATCAGCATCAACAAGCCCAGGGGCAGGGGCTGCCGGTGCCACGGGACCCGGTTGTCCACCCAGGTGACGGCGCGGCCGAGGAGCAGCGCGGTGTGCCATCCGAGACCGTGGCGGGTGGTGCCTTGAGCCGGAGCGTTCACGAGGCCCCTTTCTGACCCGGTCGATGCGTCGAGCCGGCCGGAGAGCTTCATCGGGTTGACGTGGGCAGGTGGATCACGTCCCGGAGCCTCGGAACCGTCCGGGGCCGCCTGCGACCACGCGACCGCTGCGCGAGGTCGGATCCAGTTGACGAGCGTCGCAGAGCGATGCCCCGCCGAGGTGGAGAAGGCTCGGCGTGTCCGGTGGTTGAGACTCCGAGCGGAAGCGTCGCGTCAACCGAGGCGAGGAGCTCGTGGACGCGAGCGGACGCGAGAGCGACGTCGTTCAGCGCACGGGTCAACAGCTGAAACGAGCGCGTCGCCGGCAGGAGCTCCGTCCGACGCTGCGCTACCAGCGCGTCGAGCTGTCCGATCATGCGTGCTCCCAGACGTGCGCCCGCCGGTACGGCGTGCCCGGCAGGTCGTAGGGCGCGAAGATCGCCAGCGGCGCGATGAGTGCCTTCACGAACCCGGCCGCGGTCGCGCCGAGGCTCCCCGTGTCACTGCGCACGTCCAGCCCGAAGGGGCTCCGAACCGCCACCGAGAGCGCCAGGTCCGCAGCAGGGCGGCGAGGTCCGCCGTTGCGCCGATCGGCCAGGTCCCGACGATGGCCTCGGTGATCCGTACGGTCTCGTCGGCGTAGCCGTCGATCGCCGCCCGCGAGAAGGCGGGCATCATCAGCTTGCGGTGCCGCTTGTGATCCTCGCCGTTGATGCAGATGATCACACGGCTCATCTGACCGAGCGCAGTCCCGGGCGGGCCCTTGATGAACCCCTCGTCGTGCCGGAACCCCGGGTTGGTCAGGACCTCGCGGCTCCGCCCCGAAGGCGCAGACCATCGCCCGGTTGTCCCGGGCAACAGCCACGACGTCGCCGTAACGGCGCAGTTCGGTAAGTCCTCGGATCGGGTCGGCGAAGAACCTCGCCAACCTTGCCGGCGCGGGAAGAGATCGAGGAAGACCCGCGCGCTGGGCCCGCGGTGGCTGAGCCCGCCGGTCTTGTCGAGGAGAACGCGAGGTGATGCAGGACTTGCAGTTCGCGCAGCTTCCCTAGGCGGGTCGCCGTGACTCACGGCGACTTCTCGTGGCACGGTCGACGTCGCTCGTCCAACGGGGCACGGGTAAGGCGCGGAAGGGGCTTTCCTTGAGGAGCATTCCACGATCACCGGTCATTGCGAACGTCGCCGTAGCACTGCTGGCGCTGGCCATCTGGCTCGGCGGCAGCCTCTCGTCGGTCGCCGAGGCGGCCCCGGCAGGGACGCCGTTCGGGAGCTTCGAGGCCGCCGTCGGAGTGGCCGGAGGGATCAGCGTCAAGGGCTGGACGATCGACCCGAGCACCGCCGACCCGATCTACGTCTGGGTCACTGTCGACGGCGTGGGCCGGCATGCGTACGCCGACAAGACTCGGGCCGACGTCGGCGCCGGGCTGCCCCTGTACGGCCCGCGCCACGGCTTCTCCACGGTGCTCGGCGCCTCGCCGGGCAACCACGACGTCTGCGTGACGGCCTCCAACGTCGGCGAGGGGTCGCACCAGCCCCTCGGATGTCGGTCGGTGACCGTGCGAACGGGGTCGCCTTTCGGCAACTACGAGCGCGCGGTCGGCGGCGCGGGTGTCGTCACGGTCAGCGGTTGGACGATCGACCCGGACGCGAACGGTCCGATCTACGTGTGGATCACGGTCGACGGTGTCGGCCGGCACTCGTACGCCGGCACGAACCGTGATGACGTCGGGGCGGTCTTCCCGGGCTACGGCTCCGGACATGGGTTCTGGAGCACGATCAGCGTCTCGCCGGGCACGCACCAGGTGTGCGTGACGGCCTCGAACGTCGGCGCCGGGTCCCACAGGCCGCTCGGCTGCCGAGCGGTCACGGCGTCCCCGGCTTCGCAGGACTTGCGGGCGACCTCGACGCTGGCGGCGGCCTGGGCATCCGACCGCTGTGAGACCGGAGCGATGGTCAACAGGCGGGTGCTGAGCCACAGCACCCCGGTGAACGCCCGGGCCGTGGATGCCTATGCCGCGCTCGATCGGGTGCTGCGGGCGACGGGCTACACGGCCGGCTGGACGTGGGCGTACTCCTGCCGGGTGATCGCGGGGACGGACCAGTACTCGCTGCACGCCTACGGGCTCGCGGTGGACGTGGACCCGACCGAGAACCCGCATCAGTCGCCCACCTCGTGGCCGGTGAGGTTCTCGTCTGCGTCCACGCGCGAGGGGCGGGCGGCCGACGTGGCGGCAGGGCAAGCGGACACGGTCTTCACTCCGGCGCAGGCCGGAGCCGTCGAGTCGATTCGGACGGTGGACGGTCTCCAGGTCTGGGCCTGGGGCGGCCGGTGGCGGACCTTGCTCGACACCATGCACTTCCAGATCAACGTCACGCCCGAGGAGCTCGCGCGCGGTCTCGACCCCTCCACCACGGGATGACTCGCGCGGACGTGGGCCTCCTCCCGCTGATCTCCACCTTGCCGGTCCTCGGGTCAGCGCAGGGTCGTCGTGGCCCAAGGCCCAAGGCCCAAGGCCCAAGGCCCAAGGCCCAAGGCCCAAGGCCCAAGGCCCAAGGCCCAAGGCCCAAGGCCCAAGGCCCAAGGC
>JAHECE010000030.1 GCA_024641895.1 Actinomycetales bacterium | reverse complement strand
GCGAGCAGGATCAGGGCCGGCAGCAGCCAGGCGAAGGCCAGGTCCACGCCCGCGCGCCAGGCAAGGAGCAGGCCCGCGGCGAGGAGCAGGAGCGCGCCGAGTGCGATGTCCGTCACGGGAAGGCCGCCCGTGGGGCGCCGCTGCAACGGCGCGAGGCGACTGGTCGCCGCCGGGCGCGAGGCCTGGGCCGCGCCCGCCGGGTCGCCGGCCGGAACCGTCGCCCACAACCAGAGGTACATGACCAGCCCGGCGCCGCCGGCCAGCGCAGAGGCCACCGCGAGGAGCCGGACCTGGGCAACAGGAAGGTCGAGGTGTGCCGCGACCCCGGCGCACACGCCACCGAGCCGCCGGCCCTCCCACGGTCGCCGGAGCGGGAGCCGCGGACGCTCTGCGGGTGATGTGGCCACGTGACCTCCTGATCTCTGCTGGTCTCCATGGTCGCCGACGATGCGCGGGTCACACCAATGAAGCACGACCCAGGCCCCGGCGTAAGGCCGCAGGGCCAGAATCAGGGTCGGATCAGGGTGTTCCCCGATAGCCGGCGGCGGGTCGGGTGGGGTGGACTTTGCCTCATGGACAGCACACCGTCGCCCGGCCCCCACGGGGCCGCGCCACCGAACGAGCCGCCCGCCGCACAGCCGGCATACCCGCCACCAGCTGCCGGCACGCCACGCCCCGAGCGTGGGACGGTCTTCTTCGACTCCTTGCGCCGCAGCGGCCTGGCCCGTGCGCAGGACCGCTGGATCGGCGGCGTCGCGTCGGGGATCGCCTCCCGGCTCGGCATCGACCCGCTCCTCGTCCGCGGCGCCTTCGTGGTCCTCGCGCTCTTCGGCGGCGCGGCCATCGTCGTGTACGGAGTGGCCTGGGCCCTCCTGCCGGAGGCCGCCGACGGCCGCATCCACCTCGAGGAGGCCGTGCGCGGGCGCTTCGACGCCGCCCTGGCGGGGTCCATCGCCTTCGTCCTGGTGGGCCTGGCGCGGCCGACGTTCTGGCTCGACTCCGGCCGCTGGCTGCCCGGCTGGCTGATGGCCTTCACCTGGCTGGGTCTTGTAGCGACGCTGGTCCTGGTCGCTGTGCTCGCCACGACGAGCAGCCGTCGGGCGCGAATCGATCGTCAGGCGGGACAGGCCACCGGCCTCACGACGACGCCGGCCGCGATTCCTTCCGACACACCACCGTCCGACACAGAAGGAGAAGGACCGATGAGCCCACCCCCCGCGACCGGCGGCACCACAGCCACCGGCACCCCGACGGCCTACCCCGGCTACGTCCCGCCGGTCGGCGGCCAGGCGCCTCCCACCCGCCCCCCGACACCTGGTTACCACGGCTACGTGCCACCCTCGCCCGCCTACGTCCCGGCGCCCACTACCTGGCAGGCTCCGCCGAAGAAGCCACGCGTGCCAGGCCCGGGCGCACCGACGGTCGGGGTCACCCTGGCCCTCGTCCTTCTCACGGGCGCCGCCGTGCTGATCGGGCACCGCCTCGGCATCCTCACGGGGAGCGCGGGGCTCACGATCGCGGGCTCCACCATCGTCCTGCTCGGCCTTGGTGCCCTCGTCAGCGGAGCGCGAGGTCGCCGAGCCGGAGCGCTCGGTGGCCTGGCCGTCCTCACCGCGGTCTTCGCGGTGCCCGCCGCTGTGATCACCAGTGCGCTGCCCGACTGGCCGGGGACGGTCGTCGCGGACGGACCGTTGATCGCGGACAACGTGTTCTGGGCGCCCAGCACCGCCACCGAGGCTGAGGCTGGGTACTCCTACACCGTCGGCGAGGCGCAGATCGACCTGACCGGCCCGACGTGGCCCGTGGACGGCCCCCCGGCCAAGGTCGCGATCGAGGCGGGCGCAGGCAGCACCACGGTCGTCGTCCCCTCGGGGCTCCCGCTCGAGGTACGCGCGAGAGTCGGCCTCGGCGAGATCCGTACGACCCTCGGAGACGGGTGGACGCGAACGATCCGCATCGGCGGCGGCACCGCGTCCCAGGGCGAACCCATCGGGTCGACCGGCTCGAGCACGAGCCGGGTCGAGGCGAGCGGATCCGCTCTCGACGTCGCGCTCCGCTCCCCCGACGAGGGGGACGTCGCCCTGATCGTGACCATCGATGCCGCCCTCGGCGACGTCGTCATCAAGGAGGACCTCCGATGAGCTCGGACCACGACGACACGACCCCCGTCGGCGCGCCGGGACACCCCAACGCTCCGATCGACTCGACGCCCACCCGCGTCCTGTCCGACGACTCGAGCCGGCAGAGCGCAAGCAGTCCGATTGCGGGCCTACCGAGCGCGACAGCGGCTGACGCTCCGAGCCCGCAGGCGTCGCCGGCCGCTCCCGCGCCGGCCGCTCCCGTCATGCCGGACGCACAGCCGATGGCCGTGGCCCCGGACGTCCGGCGCGGCCCCCGCACGAGCACGCTGGTCGGCGCCCTGGTCCTGATCCTGCTGGGAGCAGGCGTCGCCGCCGTCGGGCTGGGGGGCCGTCTCGACCTCCAGGCCGCGCTCATCGCGCTCCTGGTCATCGCCGGCTCCGCGCTGCTCGTCGGCGCCCTGCTCAGCGCGCGCCGGAGCCGATGACGGGCCACAGCACCCGTCCAGGAAAGCCGGCGGGCGAGGGCCGCGGAGGGCCCTCGCCCTCCGGCGTTCCTCGACACCTGTCCCGCGGCGCGTCCGGCTCAGCCGGCGTGCGCCCGCAGCCGCGGCCGGTCTGGACCGGCAGCGGTCGCCGTCGTCGATCCGGCACCCGTCGCCGGACGTGCGCAGAGAGTCTGGGCGAACGCTCGCCTAGGACGTGAGGAGCCGTGCGGCGCGCTCGTACTCGCGGCCGGCGGCCGCGAGTACGTCGGCGAAGTCGGCGGCGGGGGCCACGGCCCGGTTGTGCTCGAGGATCCGGGTGCGCAAGGCCTGATCAGAGGCGAGCAGCACGAGGTTCGCGGCCAGCTCGTCGTCGTCCGCGGCAAGGAATCCATCGACCCCTTCCGACACGTACTCGCTGATCCCGGTCCCCGCCCTCGCGAGCACGGCCAACCCGGACGCGCGCGCCTCGAGCCCGGCGAGCCCGAACGCTTCCTTCTCGGTCGCGCTGAGGAACACGTGCTGGTCTCGGTAGAGGGCCGGCAGCGCGTCGCGGTCGATCCGCCCCGCCATCGTGACGGCGTCGACGACGCCGACCCGCTCGATCTCCCGTTTCATGGCCGGCTCGTCGGGACCTGATCCGATGACGGTGAGATGCGCCGGCCGGCCACCGTCGGAACCGGGTCCGAGCGCGTCGACCGCCCGGGCGAACGCCCGCAGCAGCGGGACCGACCGCTTTCTGGGGGCGAGGCGTTGCGTCGCGACGACCTGCAGCGCTCCGTCGCTCGGAGAGGAGGCCTCGACCGGCCCCGCGGGACGCCAACGGGCGACGTCGAGCCCGTTGGTCACCACGGCGACGTCGTCCCGGCCGAGCGCCGCTGCCACGCGCTGTGCGGCGACCGTGCTCACGGCACTCAGGGCCACGGGAGCGTCCCGCCATCCGGTGAGCCTCGCCCCGAACCGCACGGGGCGTTCGACCCCGGTGAGCATGCAGTGCCACGTGATCGCCAGGGGCAGGCCGAGCGCGCGGGCGGCCCGGGCGCCGTCGTGCGCGAACGGCGACAGGACGCCCGCGTGGACGTGGACCGCATCCGGTCGGAGCCTCTCGAGCGCCCGGGTGATCAGGCGGCCGCCGAGCGGGTGCACGGGGACGCCGAAGGTGACCGCCGAGGCCATCCGGTGCACCCGGACCCCGGTCGGCTCAGTGGTCGTCGTCCGCAGCCCGCCGTCAGGGCCCGCTGTGGCCGTGAGGACGTGCACGGCGTGCCCGGCGGCCGCCTGATGCCCGGCCAGGTCGCGCACCTGGCTCTCGATGCCGCCCGTGCGGGGCGCGTAGCAGTCGGTGACATGGACGACCCGCACGGCCTACTCCCACTCGATCGTGCCGGGCGGCTTGCTCGTCACGTCGAGAACGACCCGGTTGACCTGGGGCACCTCGTTGGTGATCCGCGTGGAGATCGCGGCGAGCACGTCGTAGGGCAGCCGCGTCCAGTCCGCCGTCATGGCGTCCTCGGACGACACCGGCCGGAGCACGATCGGGTGCCCGTAGGTGCGACCGTCACCCTGGACGCCGACCGAGCGCACGTCGGCCAGCAGCACGACCGGGCACTGCCAGATCTCCCGGTCGAGGCCGGCCGCGGTGAGCTCCTCACGCACGATCAGGTCGGCGGCGCGCAGGATGTCCAGCGACTCGGCCGAGACCTCTCCGATCACGCGGATGCCCAGCCCGGGGCCCGGGAAGGGCTGCCGCCACACGATCGCCTCGGGGACGCCGAGCGCCTGGCCCACGGCCCGGACCTCGTCCTTGAAGAGGGCCCGTAGCGGCTCGACGAGCTCGAACTGCAGGTCGTCGGGGAGCCCGCCGACGTTGTGGTGGCTCTTGATCGTCGCCGCGCCCTCGCCACCACCGGACTCGACGACGTCGGGGTACAGCGTGCCCTGGACGAGGAACTTGACCTCCTCGCCGTGGGCCCCGGCCTCGGCGACGACCGCGCGGGCCGCGTCCTCGAAGACGCGGATGAACTCCCGGCCGATGATCTTGCGCTTCGCCTCCGGCTCATGGACGCCCGCGAGAGCCGCGAGGAAGCGCTCCTGCGCGTCGACCACCATGAGCCGCACACCCGTGGCCTCGACGAAGTCCCGCTCGACCTGCTCGGCCTCGCCGGCCCGAAGGAGGCCGTGGTCGACGAAGACGCAGGTGAGCTGATCCCCGACGGCCTCGTGGACGAGCGCCGCAGCCACCGAGGAGTCCACGCCGCCGGAGAGACCGCAGATGATCCGGGCGTCGCCGACCTGCGCCCGGATGGCCGCGACCTGATCTGCGATCACGTTGCCGGGCGTCCAGTCGGAGCCGAGCCCGGCGCCGCGGTGCAGGAAGTTCGCCAGGGCGTCTTGGCCGAAGGGTGTGTGGCGGACCTCGGGATGCCACTGCATCCCGAAGAGCCGGCGCTGCGGGTCTTCGAAGGCGGCGACGGGCGAGCCGGCGGACGTCGCGAGCACCACGAACCCCTCGGGCGCGGCGTGCACGGCGTCGCCGTGGCTCATCCACACCGACTGCTCGCCGGGCGAGTCCGCCAGGAGGACGCCGCGCTCGGCGACGGCGACCCGGGTCCCGCCGTACTCCCGAGCACCGGTCCTTGCCACCGTGCCCCCGAGCGCGTTCGCCATCGCCTGAAAGCCATAGCAGATGCCGAGCACGGGGACGCCCGCGTCGAAGAGCGCCGGATCGACGGCGGGAGCGCCGGCGGCGTAGACCGAGGCGGGGCCGCCCGAGAGGATCACCGCGGCCGGGTCCTTCGCGAGCATCGCCGCGACGCTCATGGTGTGCGGGACGATCTCGGAGTAGACGTTGGCCTCACGCACCCGGCGCGCGATGAGCTGGGCGTACTGGGCTCCGAAGTCGACGACGAGCACCGGTCGCGGGGTCGTGGGATGGCTGGCGGCTTCGGTCACCGGCCAAGGATAGAGGTCACGACCCGCCGCACAGGTCCCGGCGCAAGGCGTCTCGGCCCGTTTCCGGACCAGCCGCGCGACCACCCCGACGTCAGGCCTGGGCGGCGCGGAGGTCCGTGTCCACCCAGCGGGCCGCACGCGGCTCGATGACGAAGGAGAGGACCGGCACGACGCCGGCGGCGACCATCACGAGGATCCGGGACGCACCCCAGCGCATGCGCGACCACAGGTCGAAGACCGTCACGAGGTAGACGACGTAGATCCACCCGTGCGCGAAGGCGACCCAGCTGCCGATCACCGGCTCGGGGTCGCCGGCGGCGTCCACGCCCCCGGCGTGGAACACGTACTTGAGCACCATCTCGAGGGTGAGCAGCAGGAGCATCCCGCCGGTCACGAAGGCCATGACCCGATAGCGGGCGAACGCCGCGCGCGCTCGCCCCGCGTCGATCGACGCACGGGTCGGCGGAAGTGCAGTCACCAGGCGTTTCCTTCATCTGAGTCGGGCGAGGTCGCCCCGGCCGACAACCCGGGACGCGTCATTCTCGCAGCCGCCGGCCCTCGTCCCGCACGAGCCGGAGCCAGACCGCGACGGCGAAACCGCCGAAGATCCACCACTGCACCGCGTAGGCGAGGTTCTGGAGGGGCAGTCCACCGCGTCGGACCGCGGGCGCGGGCGCCGGGTCGAGCGACGCCGTCTGCGCCGGCTGCACCTCAAGCACGCGCAGGTATCCGCCGTAGATCGGTGAACCCCACAGGTTCGCCAGCTGCCCCGGGCTGATCGACCCGAGCGTCCCGTCACTGCCGGAGGCCGACTGGGCCGCCTCCGACCCCGCGAGGACCCCCATGAGCCGGACGTTTCCGGGCGGGGCTGCGAGGTCGCCGCCCGGGCTCAGCCGGAAGGCCAGTGCGCCGAGGTCGGCGGGATCGGCATCGAGGCGCCCGCGGACGACCGGGAGGATCGCGCCCTCGCCCGCGCCCTCGCCCACGCGGAACGCCGCCAGGACGAGCCCGCCGGGCTCCCCCGCGGGGTCGGCCTCGGGGACCAGGTACTGGGCGGCACCCTGCACGAACTCGCCGGCGACCTCGACGCTCCGGCCGACCATCGCCTGCGTGAAGCCGGTCTGCGGGCGCACGACGTCGTCGAGGGGCACGGGTGCGGTGTCCGCACGTGCCTCCGCGGCGCGCAGCGCGGCACGCTCGCTCCGCTCGACCGCGCGGTCGAGCTGCCATGCGCCGAGCCGGACGCAGATGCCCGCCGCCACGAGGAGGATGAGAAGAAGACCCAGGATGCGGGGCTGTCGCGCGGCGGCGAACCAGGCGGAGGTCCGGGAACGCGTGGGCACCTCCCCAGCCTATGCGGCGCCCGCTTGCGGCGTAGTGTGGCACCCGCGCCCGGGGAAGCGCGCGGCCGGCCCTGAGGCACGAGGTCCTGAACGGGTCGGGCGGCCCGCGTCGGCGCGGGGACAGTGCAGGACGAGCAGCGGCAACGGAGCGGCGAGGAGGCCAGGTGCACACGTCGACCCCTCAGGCGCCGCTGTGCCGGCAGCTGCCCACGTGCCACATGTTCTCGGGCGAATGTTCGACGACCGGCTGCGCGCACCTCCCTTCACCCGCGAGCATAGGCTCGACCTCCCCGAGACCCACGACGAGACCCACGACCGGGCGCGGCCCGGCACGGCCGACAAGGTCCGCGCCCCGGCCGGGCGCGCGAGCCCTACGCCCGCGAGCGGCAACGAACAGGTAGACAACCGACCACCGCACGCACGCGGTGAGGCGGCCCGGACGGGCCGTCGAGCGAAGGAAAGTGAGCGACAGCCGTGGCCCGAAGCATCTACATCGCCTCCGCCGAGGGATTCACCGGGAAGTCGAGTGTCGCGCTCGGGCTGGTGGACCTGTTCTCGAGCCGCGTCCAGCGCGTCGGGGTGTTCCGTCCCGTCGCCCGGACCGACACAGGTCGCGACAGCGTGCTCGAGCTGCTCCTCAACCTCCCGGGCGTCGACCTCGCCTACGACGACTGCATCGGCGTCCACTACGAGCAGGTCCACAGCGACCAGGACGCAGCGCTCGGAACTATCGTCCAGCACTACCGCGAGCTCGAGCGCCAGTGCGACGCGATCGTCGTCGTCGGCTCCGACTACACGGACCTCGCCAGCCCCAACGAGCTGGCCTTCAACGCGCGCATCGCCGCCAACCTGGGCACGCCGGTTCTCCTGGTCGTCTCCGGCCTCGACCGCACGCCGGAGGAGGTCAGGCAGGTCGTCGACGTCGCGGTCGCCGAGTTCAAGGCCGGCCACGCCAACGTCGTGGCGATCGTCGCCAACCGCAGCAACCCCGAGGACCTCACCGCCGTCGCGAACGCCATCGACGGCGCTCTCCCGGTCTTCACCATCCCGGAGATCCCGCTCCTGTCCGCGCCCACGGTGGCCGAGCTCATGAAGGCCGTGCACGGCGAGCTCACGTCCGGCGACCCCGCGCTCCTCGACCGCGAGGCCGAGAGCGTCATGGTGGGCGCGATGAGCATGGAGCACCTCCTCGACCGGCTCAAGGACGGCGCCGTGGTCATCACCCCGGGCGACCGCGCAGACATCCTCCTCGGCCTCGTGGCGGCGCACAGCGCCGAGGGCTTCCCGTCGCTGGCGGCCGTCATCCTCAACGGCGGGTTCCAGCCGCCCGAGCAGGTCAGTCGCCTTGTCGACGGCCTCGGCCAGCGCCTGCCCATCATCCGGACCGACCTCGGCACCTACGCCACCGCGCGGGGAGCCTCCGAGGCCCGTGGCATGCTCAGCACCGGTTCGCAGCGCAAGCTGGACACCGCGAAAGCGGCATTCGAGACGCACGTGGCCGGCGACAACGTCGCGGCGCTGCTGGACGTGCCGCGGTCCGAGGTCGTGACACCGCTGATGTTCGAGTACGAGCTGATGGAGCGCGCCAGGCGCGACCGCAAGCGCATCGTCCTGCCGGAGGGCACCGACGACCGGATCCTGCGCGCGGCGAGCACCATCCTGGCCCGCGGCTTTGCGGACATCACGCTGCTCGGTACCGAGGCCACCATCCGCGCCCGGGCCGGCGAGCTCGGCCTGGCTCTGGACGGGGCCGCGGTCATCGACCCGCACGAGGACGAGCTGCGGGACCGCTTCGCCGAGGAGTACGCCAAGATCCGCGCGCACAAGGGCATGACTGTCGACCGGGCGCGCGAGATCGTCGCCGGCGTCTCCTACTTCGGCACCCTCATGGTCCACCTCGGCCTCGCGGACGGCATGGTCTCGGGCGCGGTCCACACCACGGCCCACACGATCAAGCCGGCCTTCGAGATCATCAAGACCGTGCCGGGGACGTCGATCGTCTCGAGCGTCTTCTTCATGTGCCTCGCGGACCGGGTGCTCGTCTACGGCGACTGCGCGGTCAACCCCGACCCCACCGCGGAGCAGCTCGCCGACATCGCGATCTCCTCCGCGACGACGGCCGCGCAGTTCGGCGTCAGCCCACGGGTCGCGATGCTCTCCTACTCCACGGGCGAGTCGGGCTCCGGCGCCGATGTCGACAAGGTCCGGACCGCGACCGCGATCGTCCGCGAGCGCCGGCCGGACCTCGTGGTGGAGGGCCCCATCCAGTACGACGCGGCGGTCGACGCGTCGGTGGCCCAGACCAAGCTGCCCGACTCCGAGGTGGCCGGCAAGGCGACCGTGTTCATCTTCCCGGACCTCAACACCGGGAACAACACGTACAAGGCAGTCCAGCGGTCGGCCGGTGCGGTCGCGGTCGGCCCGGTGCTGCAGGGTCTCAACAAGCCCGTCAACGACCTCTCTCGCGGCGCCCTTGTCAAAGACATCGTCAACACCGTGGGCATCACGGCCGTCCAGGCACAGGACGCCGACTGAAGGCAGCCGCGCACCGCCCCTACCCCTCGAGCACCGCAGGAGAGCACACCCATGAGCCAGGACGTCCTTGTCATCAACTCGGGCTCGTCGTCGATCAAGTACCAGCTGGTCGACGTCGAGGCCCAGGCGGCGATCGCCAGCGGCGTGGTCGAGCGGATCGGCCAGGAGGTGGGCTCCGTCACGCACACCGGCCCGGACGGCAAGACCACGCTCGAGCAGCCCATTCCCGACCACGAGACCGGGATGGACGTGGTCCTGCGGCTCTTCTCCGAGCACGGGCCGGTTCTCGAGCCCTCCGTGCTGCGCGCCGTCGGCCACCGCGTGGTCCAGGGCGGCGACGTCTTCGGCGGTCCGGCCCTGGTCGACGACGAGGTGTACGCGGCGATCGAGGCGCTCTCCGACCTGGCGCCGCTGCACAACCCGGCAAACCTCGCCGGAATCAAGGCGGCCCGGCATGCCTTCCCGGACGCACCGCACGTCGCCGTGTTCGACACGTCCTTCCACCAGAGCCTGCCCGCAGCGGCATACACCTATGCCATCGACCGGGAGGTCGCCGCCGAGTACAAGATCCGGCGGTACGGCTTCCACGGGACGTCGCACAAGTTCGTCTCGCACCTGACCGCTGAGCTCATCGGCAAGCCGGTCGAGGAGGCGAACATCATCGTGCTGCACCTCGGCAACGGTGCCTCTGCGACCGCCGTCCGGGGCGGCGAGTCGGTCGAGACGTCGATGGGCCTGACCCCCCTCGAGGGCCTGGTGATGGGCAGCCGGTCCGGCGACATCGACCCGGCTGTGGTCTTCCACCTGCAGCGCGTGGCCGGCATGAGCACCGACGACATCGACGTGCTCCTGAACCGGAAGTCCGGGATGCTCGGGCTCTGCGGACTGACCGACATGCGCGACGTGCACAAGGCTGCCGGCGAGGGCGACGCGGCGGCCGCGACGGCGCTCGAGGTGTACTACCACCGCATCAAGGGCTACGTCGGCCAGTACTACGCCCAGCTCGGGCGGGTCGACGCGATCGCCTTCACCGCCGGCGTCGGCGAGAACGACGAGAGGGTGCGCGCGCACTCGCTCGCCGGCCTCGAGCGACTCGGCATCGCCGTGGATCCCGCCCGCAACGCCGGTCGCTCCAGCCAGCCCAAGGTCATCTCCCCCGACGGCGCGGAGGTCACCGTGCTCGTGGTCCCGACCAACGAGGAGCTCGAGATCGCCCGCGAGGCCGTCGCGCTGCTCGGCTGACCACCCGGCCCGCCTCGGGGCCCCGCCCGCTGAGGGCGCGAGCAGATGGCCCGTGGCATGGAGAGTGACGTGAGCCCGGCCCCGTCGTCTCGGCGGGGCCGGGCTCGTCGCTTCCGCGGGCCGGGCTCGTCGACGTCACCGACCTCGCTCGGCCGGCGCGCAGGCTCAGCCGCGCCGGCCGGTCATCGTGCGCACGTCGAGGGCGTCGTCCAGCTGCTCCACCGTCAGGTCCCCGCTCGCGACGAAGCCGAGGTCGAGAGTCGCCTCGCGGATCGTCAGCCCGCGCGCGACGGCGTGCTTCGCGATCTTCGCGGCGTTCTCGTAGCCGATGTGTCGATTGAGCGGGGTCACCACGGACGGCGACGACTCGGCGTAGCGCAGGCAGCGCGCGACGTCGGCCTCGATGCCGTCGACGCACTTGTCGGCGAGGTGCTCGCAACCGGCCGCGATCAGCGCGATCGACTCGAGCAGGTTGCGGGCGATGACCGGCAGCATGACGTTGAGCTCGAAGGATCCGGAGGCCCCCGCAAAGGCCACGGTCGCGTCATTGCCGATGACCTGAGCGGATGCCATCGCCACGGCCTCGGGGATGACCGGGTTCACCTTGCCGGGCATGATCGACGACCCGGGCTGCAGGTCGGGGATCCTGATCTCGGCGAGCCCGGTGCGCGGGCCCGAGCCCATCCAGCGAAGGTCGTTGCAGATCTTGACCAGCGACACTGCCACGGAGCGCAGCGCACCCGAGGCCTCGACGAGCCCGTCCATCGCACCCTGGGCCGCGAAGTGGTCCGGGGCCTCGCTGAAGTCGTGCCCGGTGTGCTCGCTGATCAGCTCGATCACCCGCTGGGGGAAGCCGTCCGGGGTGTTGATCCCGGTGCCCACGGCAGTGCCGCCGAGCGGCAGCTCGGAGAGCCGGGGCAGCACGCCGGCCACCCTCGCGCTGCCGGTGCGGATCTGGTGCGCGTACCCGCCGAACTCCTGCCCGAGCGTCACCGGCGTCGCGTCCATGAGGTGCGTCCGCCCCGACTTCACCACGTCGGCGAGCTCGGTGGCCTTGGCTTCCAAGGCCACCGCCAGGCGAGCCATCGCCGGTAGCAGGCTCCGCTCGACCGCCAGCGCCGCGGCGATGTGGATCGAGGCAGGAAAGACGTCGTTCGAGGACTGGGAGGCGTTCACGTCGTCGTTGGGGTGGACGGGAGCCCCCAGCCGCTCGCTCGCGAGCTCGGCGATCACCTCGTTGGCGTTCATGTTCGACGACGTCCCGGAGCCCGTCTGGAAGACGTCGACCGGGAAGTGGGCGTCCCATCGGCCGACGATCACCTCGTCGGCCGCCGAGGCGATCGCCGTCGAGACGCCCGCGTCGAGGATCCCGAGCTCGTGGTTCGCCAGCGCCGCGGCCCGCTTGACCTCAGCGAGAGCGGCGATGTGGGTGCGGGACAGGGTGGTTCCGGAGATCCGGAAGTTCTCGACCGCGCGCTGCGTCTGGGCGCGGTACTTCGCGTGCACGGGCACGAGGACCTCGCCCATCGTGTCGTGCTCGACGCGAAACTCCGGGGCTCCGGCGGTCTCCTGGGACACGGCGATTCTCCTTGGGTGCGAGGCAGCGAGGGGCACCATCGTGCCAGCCGGGGCCGACGCCTCGCGACGCCGGCCCTTGACCGGACGTCACCGGACGCTCGCGAACACCGCGCCCGAACGCCCAGGCGGCGTTCCGGCGGAACCCGGCCGTCGGCGGTCCGGCTGTGCTAAAGGCCGAGCGCCTCGCGCGCGCTCTGAGCCATGAGCGCGACGGCGGCCGCGCGGGCCTCCGGTGCGCTCTTGGCCGCCAGAGCAGCCTCGGCGATCGCCTCGCACTGCGCGAGGGTGTGCTGGCGGATCGCGAACCGAGCTGCCGCCAACGAACCGGTGGACATCGACAGGCTCGTGATTCCCAGACCCGTCAGCACGACGGCCATCACCGGGTCGCCCGCCGACTCGCCGCAGACGCCCACGGGCTTGCCGAGAGCCTTGCCTGCGCGTGCCGTCGCAGCGACGAGGTCCATGACCGCGGGCTGGAACGGGTCGAGCAGGTCGGCCAGCTCACCGCGGAGCCGGTCGGTGGCCATGGTGTACTGCGCCAGGTCGTTGGTGCCGATGGACACGAAGTCCACCTCAGCCAGGATCTCGTGCGCCCGAAGGGCCGCCGAGGGCACCTCGACCATGACACCGACCGTCGCGATCCCGTGGCGCCGAGCCTCGGAAGCGAAGTCCCTCGCCTCGGCCGGCGTCGAGATCATCGGCGCCATCACCCACGGCTTGATGCCGGTGGCCTCCTGGGTCTCGGCCAGCGCAGCGAGCTGCGTCTCGAGGAGCTCCGGGTTGGTCCGGACCAGCCGGTAGGCGCGCACGCCGAGGGCCGGGTTCTCCTCGTCCGGCTGGGTCACGAACGCCAGCGGCTTGTCGGCGCCGGCATCGATCGTCCGGACGACGACCTTGCGACCCTCCATGGCCTTCAGGACCGCGGAGTAGACAGTCGCCTGCTCGTGCTGGGTGGGTGCAGTCGTCCGCTCGAGGAACAGGACCTCGGTGCGGAAGAGGCCGACACCCTCGGCCGGTGTGGCCGATGCCCGAACTGCGTCGTCCTTCGTCCCGATGTTCGCCAGGAGCTGGATCGCTGCGCCGTCCGCCGTCGCGCCCGGGGCCGTGTCCTCTGCCAGGGCGGCCAGTGCCGCGGCCCTCTTGGCGAAGCTGTCCTTGAGAGCGTCGTCCGGGCCCACGAAGATCGTGCCGGCGACAGCGTCGACGGCGACCTCGTCACCGTCCTCGAGCCCCAGCGCTCCCCCGACGCGCACGATGCAGGGGATCCCGAACTGGCCGGCGATGATGGCCGTGTGGCTGGTCGGACCGCCGAGCTCGGTGACGATCGCGAGAGTCAGGTCGAGGTCGAGCGCCGCCGTGTCCGCCGGCGCCAGATCCTCGGCGACGACCACGGACGGCACGGTGAGGGCGGGAACGCCAGGAGGCATGACACCGAGGAGCTTCGCGATGACCCGGTCTCGGACGCTGTTGATGTCCGTGACACGCTCGGCGAGGTACCCGCCGGCCGCGGTGAACATCTTGGCGAAGTTCTCCACGACAGCGACGAGGGCGTGCATCGGCGGCTCGCCCCGGTCGATCCGGCCGGCGACCTGCTTGCGCAAGGCCTTGTCCTCGGCCATCTGGGCGGTCGCCCCGAGAACCTCGGCGACCGTCCCGGACGCGCGGCTCGCCTGCTCCCGAAGCCCGGACGCGACCTCCTCGAAGGCCTTTTCGACCTCGGCCTTGGCTGCTACCGGGTCATCGGCCGGCTGCTCGTCGTCCGGGACCGCCGGAGCGGGCCGCACCTGAGCGACCGGGCCGAACACGGCACCTCGTCCGACGCCGACGCCGGAGAGAAGTGTTCCTTGCTCACTCATGCTCGACCGCCTACTCGGCGTCGAGGTCGGTCTCGAGCAGGGCGACCAGCTCGTCGAGCACGCGTTCGGCGTCGGGGCCGTCGGCCTCGATCACGACCTCCTCGCCACCACCGATACCCATGGCCATGACCATCAGGATGCTGGAGGCGTCCATCGGGTCCTCGCCGGGCTTGGCGATGGTGACCTCCACACCCGAGGCCGCGACGGCCTGGGTGAAGATCGATGCGGGACGGGCGTGCAGGCCCACCCGTGACGCGACAACGACCGTGCGCTGCGACATGTGATTCGTTCCTTCCGGGGGAATGTGTATCTAACTGTGATCAGGCAGAGCCGATCGGTGGTGTGGCGATCAGCGGTGGAGCAGGGCGCTGAAGTCTCGTCCTGCCCCACCGCTGATCAGGGTGAAGCGACTAGCCGTGCAGCAGAGCGTCGACGCTCTCAGCGGACTCGATCTCTTCCTCCTGCGGGTTCCGACCCACACCCTTGGCGAAGACGATCGCCAGGGCGGAGACGACCATGCCGGCCACGAGGGCGAGCAGGAACAGGAACGGCTTGCCGATCAGCGGCGTGACCCAGATCCCACCGTGCGGGGCCAGGAGTCCGCTGCCGAAGGCCATGACGAGGCCACCGGTCACGGCACCGCCGACCATCGAAGCCGGGATGATGCGGATCGGGTCGGCTGCCGCGAACGGGATCGCACCTTCGGAGATGAAGGACGCACCCAGCAGCCAGGCCGACTTGCCGGACTCCCGCTCTGCCTCGCTGAACAGCTTCGGCCGAAGGACCGTGGCGAGGGCGATCGCAAGCGGCGGAACCATGCCGGCCGCCATGACGGCTGCCATGATCCGAGCCTCCGTGGCGTCGACGTTCGCCGCGTTGGTCAGGCCCGTGACGGCGAACACGTAGGCAACCTTGTTGACGGGGCCACCGAGGTCGAAGCACATCATGAGGCCGAGGATGATGCCGAGCACGATGAGGCCGGTTCCGGAGAACCCGTTCAGCCACGAGGTGAGCCCGTCGTTGATGCCCTTCATCGGCGGACCGATGATGAGGATCGTCACTGCGCCCGTGATGAGCGTCGAGACCAACGGGATCACGACGACCGGCATGATGCCGCGCACTCCCTTGGGGACCTTGCGAGTGGCGAGCCACAGGGCGAGGAAACCGCCGAGGAAGCCGGTCACGATGCCGCCGAGGAAGCCGGCGCCGACGGCGACGGCGATCGAGCCGCCGACGAAGCCGGGCACGATGCCGGGACGGTCAGCGATCGCGTACGCGATGTAGGCGGACAGAGCCGGCACGAGGAAGCCGAAGGCGAAGACGCCGATCCGGAACAGCAGGACGGACCAGTGCTGCAGGTTGCCCCACTCGAACGCCGTCCACAGGACGGACTGGTCGACAGCGGTGACCTCGATCGCCCCGTTCTCCGGCCAGGCCACCGCGGCGAGGAGGAGGAGGAGGGCGATCAGGATGCCGCCCGCGGCGACGAACGGGATC
>JAHECE010000029.1:504-15575 GCA_024641895.1 Actinomycetales bacterium | reverse complement strand
GGTCGACACGCCGCTCGCGGACTCGGCGCGGGCCAGCTCGGGGCCGGCGTTCGTCGCAGCCCGCGACGCCGTCGAGCGCGCGCGCTCCCGCGCGGTCCCGGTCCCGGTCGCTGCCGCCGGCGCCGATCCGGGCGCGGCGGCCGAGGCGGAGTCCGTCCTGCAGCTGCTCGCCGCGGTGGCCCGTCGCCGCACGGAGGCCGGCTGGGCGGCGATCGACGCCGCCGAGGGCCGGACACAGCGTGAGGCGGCCAAGGACCTGGGCATCAGCGCCCAGGCGGTGAGCCAGCGACTGCGCACCGCGCTGTGGGAGGAGGAGTCCGCGGTCCGGCCCGTCGCGGCCCGGCTCCTCGAACGCGCGGAGCGCGGGGACCTCGACGGCGACGGCGAGCGTCGTGCTGAACGCGTTGCCGACGAGGTCCGTGCCGGGGAAGGGACGGCGGCGTGAGCGCGGGCGAGGTGGCTCTCGGGGTCGCGATCGTGCTAGTAGCCGTGGTGGCCGCGGTGGCCGGCGGGTGGCCGTTGACCACGTGGGTCCTGCGGCGCAGCATGGCGGGCGAACCGCCCCAGACGGAGGAGGCGCCGATCCTGCGCGGCGGCACCTGGATCGGCGTCCTTGAACGCCTGGCGATCACCGGGTCGATCCTGGTGGGTTACCCGCAGGCGATCGCCGTCGTCATCGCCATCAAGGGCCTCGGCCGCTTCCCGGAGCTGCGGGCGGCCACGGGCGCGACCGCCTCGGAGCGGTTCATCATCGGCACGCTGACCTCCTTCTGCTGGGCCGGAGCGATCGGCGCCGGGGCGAAGTGGGCGCTCGGGGCGTTAGGCTGACCCGGCTCCGCGCCGAGCGCCGCCTAACCGACCACCCAGCGAGGGACACGCAGTGGCTTCCACCAACGACCTGAAGAACGGTCTGGTCCTCAACATCGACGGCCAGCTCTGGTCCGTCGTCGAGTTCCAGCACGTCAAGCCGGGCAAGGGCCCCGCCTTCGTGCGGACCAAGCTCAAGGCCGTGCTCTCGGGGAAGGTCGTCGACAAGACCTTCAACGCCGGCGTGAAGGTCGAGACCGCCACCGTCGACAAGCGCGAGATGCAGTTCCTGTACAAGGACGGCGAGGACTTCGTGTTCATGGACACGTCGGACTTCGAGCAGCTGCACGTCCCGGCCGCGACCGTCGGGGACGCGGCCAACTTCCTCCTCGAGAACCAGGACGCGATCGTCGCGATCCACGAGGGCACGCCGCTCTACGTCGAGCTGCCGACCTCCGTCGTCCTCGAGATCACCTATACCGAGCCCGGCCTCCAGGGCGACCGTTCCACCGGCGGCACGAAGCCCGCGACGGTCGAGACCGGCTACGAGATCCAGGTCCCGCTCTTCCTCGAGATGGGCACCCGCGTCAAGGTCGACACCCGCTCGGGTGACTACCTCGGCCGCGTCAACGACTGACGCGAGCCGACATGAGCGCTCGGTCCAAGGCACGCAAGCGGGCCGTCGACATCCTTTTCGAGGCGGACCAGCGGCCCGGCACCGACCTGCGTGCCCTGCTCGACGAGCGGGTGCGCAGCTCCGGCGCTCCCGCCCCGCTGCCGCAGTATGCGATCGACGTCGTCGAGGGCGTCCTCGCCCACGGTGACCGGATCGACGAGATCCTCGGCACCTACTCGCGGGGCTGGACGCTCGCCCGGATGCCTGCCGTGGATCGTGCCATCCTGCGCGTCGGGACCTGGGAGGTCCTCTTCAACGACGAGGTGCCCGACGCCGTCGCGGTCGACGAGGCCGTCGATCTCGCGACGTCGCTGTCGACCGACGACTCCCCGGCGTTCATCAACGGCCTCCTCGGGCGAATCCTCGAGCTGAAGCCGGCCCTCCTGGCCTGACCTGCTGGGCCCGAGTCGTCCCGGCACGAGGTCGGGGGCCCGAAGGGATGAGCGGGCCGGGAGCGCCGCAGCGCAGTGGCGGACGCCACGGCCTCCCCACACCCGGTCAGGCGCCGGCGCGCGCTAGGGTTACCGACGGTCCAGTTCCTTTAAGCCCGTCCGGCGAGGCGGGGAAGGAGGCCAGAGATGGCTCTCGGTTCCGAACGCACGGTCCTCACGAAAGACGACATCAATCGCGCCCTGACGCGCATCGCGCACGAGATCCTCGAGCGCAACCGCGGCGCATCCTCGGTCGTCCTGCTCGGAATCCCGACCCGCGGAGTCCCGCTGGCGACCCGCCTGGCGCGGCGGCTGGCCGCCGTCGAGCCGTGGATCGAGCCCACCGCGATCACCGGCACCCTCGACGTGACGATGTACCGCGACGACCTGCGGCGGCAACCTACCCGGACGATCGAGCCGATGAGCCTCCCGCCCTCCGGTATCGACGATCGCGTCGTCGTGCTCGTCGACGACGTCCTCTACTCCGGCCGCACGGTCCGAGCCGCGCTCGACGCGCTCTCCGACCTGGGGCGGCCGCGCTCCGTCCAGCTGGCCGTCCTGGTCGACCGCGGGCACCGCGAGCTGCCGATCCGTGCCGACTACGTGGGCAAGAACCTTCCCACCTCGCACACGGAGCGCGTGCACGTGCGCCTCTCGGAGATCGACGGCGCGGACGGCGTCGTCATCAGCGCCGGCGCCGCCGAGCCGAAGGAGGAAGCCCAGTGATCCGCCACCTGCTCAACGCCGCCGACCTCGACGTGGCCACCGCGGTCGAGATCCTCGACACCGCCGCCACGATGGCTGAGACACAGTCTCGCGAGATCAAGAAGCTCCCGACGCTGCGGGGGCGCACGGTCGTCAACCTGTTCTTCGAGGACTCGACCCGCACCCGGATCTCGTTCGAGGCCGCGGCCAAGCGGCTCTCGGCCGACGTCATCAACTTCTCGGCCAAGGGCTCGAGCGTCTCGAAGGGGGAGTCGCTCAAGGACACCGCCCAGACGCTCCAGGCGATGGGCGCCGACGCGGTCGTCATCCGGCACTCGGCGTCGGGCGCCCCGCATCGGCTGGCGCACGCCGGCTGGATCGACGCGCCGGTCCTCAACGCAGGCGACGGAACCCACCAGCACCCGACGCAGGCGCTGCTGGACGCGTTCACCATGCGCCGGCACCTCGTGAGCCAACCGCGCGGCGCGACTCTGGCGGGCGTCCGCGTGGTCATCGTCGGTGACGTGCTGCACTCCAGGGTCGCCCGCTCGAACGTCGAGCTCCTGAGCACGCTCGGCGCGCAGGTCGTCCTGGTGGCACCGCCGACGCTGGTCCCCGTCGGCGCCCAGACCTGGCCGTGCGACATCAGCTACGACCTCGACGGGACCATCGCCGAGCACCGGCCGGACGCCGTGATGATGCTCCGGGTCCAGCGGGAGCGGATGAGTGCTGGTGGCGGAGGCTTCTTCCCGAGCCCGCAGGAGTACTCGAGGCTCTATGGCCTCGACCACAACCGCCTGCAGGCACTGACCGAGCGCACCATCGTCATGCACCCGGGCCCGATGAACCGCGGGCTCGAGATCTCGGCCGAGGCGGCCGACTCGGTGCGCTCCACCGTCGTCGAGCAGGTGGCCAACGGAGTCGCCGTCCGCATGGCTGTGCTCTTCCTCCTGCTCACGGGCGAGCACAGCGCCCCGACCACGACCGGAGCCCTCCAGTGACCCAGTACCTCATCCGTGGGGCCGCGCCGCTCGGCGGCGCGGCGACCGACCTCCTGCTGGCCGACGGCGCGATCCGAGCGACAGGCGCCGAGGCCCGCTCGCTCGCGGCACGCGACGCCGTGACCATCGACGCGGACGGTCTCGTCGCTCTGCCCGGTCTCGTGGACACGCACACCCATCTGCGCGAGCCGGGCCGAGAGGACGCCGAGACGGTCGCCTCCGGCACGAAGGCAGCCGCGCTCGGCGGCTACACCGCGGTGCACGCGATGGCCAACACCTCCCCGGTCGCCGACACGGCCGGCGTCGTCGAGCAGGTCTGGCGCCTCGGCCGAGCCGCCGGTTGGGTGGACGTCCATCCGGTCGGTGCCGTCACGGTCGGGCTGGAGGGTTCCCGGCTGGCCGAGCTCGGCACCATGGCCGCCTCGGCGGCGCGGGTGCGGGTCTTCTCCGACGACGGCAAGTGCGTCTCGGATCCCGTCGTGATGCGCCGCGCCCTGGAGTACGTCAAGTCCTTCGACGGTGTCATCGCGCAGCACGCGCAGGATCCCCGGCTGACGGAGGGCTCCCAGATGCACGAGGGCGTCGTCTCCGCGGATCTCGGGCTGGCGGGCTGGCCGGCTGTCGCGGAGGAGGCGATCATCGCCCGCGACGTCCTGCTCGCCCAGCACGTGGGCTCCCGCGTCCACGTGCTGCACGTGTCCACCGCCGGTTCTGTCGACATCGTGCGGTGGGCCAAGGCACGCGGCATCGCGGTCACGGCCGAGGCCACGCCGCACCACCTCTCGCTGACGGACGAGGCTGCGCGCGGCTACGACCCGAGGTACAAGGTCAACCCGCCGTTGCGCACCGCCGAAGACGTCCTGGCGCTGCGCCGGGGGCTCGCAGACGGCACCATCGACACCATCGGCACGGACCACGCCCCGCACCCGCGCGAGGACAAGGACTGCGAGTGGGCTGCCGCCGCGTTCGGGATGACGGGCCTGGAGACGGCACTTGCCGTGGTTGCCGAGATCATGCTGACGGGCGAGTACGGGCCGTTCGGCTGGGCCGACATCGCACGGGTCTTCTCGACCGCGCCCGCCCGGATCGGCCGGGTGACCGACCACGGCCGCCCGATCGCCGTCGGCGAACCCGCCAACCTGACGCTGGTCGACCCGGCCGCGCGCTGGACGGTGCGCCCCGGCGAGCTCGCGACCGCGAGCGAGAACACGCCGTTCGCGGACCGGGAGCTGACCGGACGCGTCATGGCGGTCTTCCTGCGCGGCCGGGCCACCGTGCTCGACGGCGCGGGTGTCCCGCGGTCGCCGCGCGCCGCCTCCGTGGCCGCTGCTGCCGACGAGGAGACGAGCTGATGAGCATGCCCGACCCCGCCCTGCTGGTTCTCGAGGACGGCCTGGTCCTGCCAGGAGCGGCCTACGGGGCCCGCGGTGAGACCTTCGGAGAGATCGTCTTCGCCACCGGCATGACCGGCTACCAGGAGACGCTCACCGACCCCTCCTACCACCGGCAGATCGTGATCATGACGGCGCCGCACATCGGGAATACCGGCGTCAACGCCGAGGACGACGAGTCGCGCAGGATCTGGGTCGCGGGCTTCATCGTCCGAGACCCCGCCCGTCGTGCGTCGAACTGGCGCTCCACCGGCGAGCTCGAGGACGAGCTGCGCGAGCAGGGTGTCGTGGGCCTGTCCGGCGTCGACACGAGGATGCTCACGCGCCGGCTCCGCACCGCCGGCGTGATGCGGGCCGGGATCTTCTCCGGCGGAGCGCTGCCCGCCGGCGGGGCGGCCGCCAGCGAGGGGGATCTCGCCGAGCTGGTCGAGCGGGTGCGGCGGTCCCCGGCCATGCTGGGTGCGGACCTCGCCGCCGAGGTCACGACGGACGAGGCCTACGTGGTCGAGCCGACGGGTGAGTTCGCCGGCCGCGAGCCGCTGGCGGAGGTGGTCGCCGTCGACCTCGGGATCAAGTCGATGACGCCGCACCGGATGGCCGAGCGCGGCATTCGCGTGCACGTGCTGCCGACCGGTTCCTCGATCGAGGACGTCCTGGCCGTGGGCCCCGACGGGGTCTTCTTCTCCAACGGTCCCGGTGACCCGGACGCCTCCGTACGCGAGGTCGCCCTGCTGCGCGAGGTGCTTGACCGCAAGATCCCGTACTTCGGCATCTGCTTCGGCAATCAGATCCTCGGCCGCGCACTGGGCTTCGGGACCTACAAGCTCACCTTCGGCCACCGCGGCATCAACCAGCCGGTCATGGACCTCACCACCCGCAAGGTCGAGATCACCTCGCAGAACCACGGCTTCGCCGTCGACGCCCCGCTCGGCGTCGAGACGACGGCGCCGCACGCCGGCGGCCGCTACGGCCGCGTCGTGGTCTCCCACGTCGGCCTGAACGACGACGTCGTGGAGGGCCTGCGGTGCCTCGACCTGCCCGCCTTCTCGGTGCAGTACCACCCGGAGGCCGCGGCCGGTCCGCACGACTCCGCGTACCTGTTCGACCGGTTCCTGGACCTGATGCGGTCCGCCCACCCCACCGACACCACCGAGGTGGCCTGATGCCCCGCCGCGACGACCTGTCCAGCGTCCTGATCATCGGCTCCGGGCCGATCGTGATCGGCCAGGCGTGCGAGTTCGACTACTCCGGGACCCAGGCGTGCCGCGTGCTCAAGGGCGAGGGCCTGCGAGTCATCCTGGTCAACTCGAACCCGGCGACGATCATGACCGACCCGGAGTTCGCCGACGCGACGTACGTCGAGCCGATCACCCCGGAGGTCGTCGAGTCGATCATCGCGAAGGAGCGCCCGGACGCCCTCCTGCCGACCCTCGGCGGACAGACCGCGCTCAACACCGCCGTCGCCCTCTACGAGTCCGGCGTCCTCGACCGGTACGGCGTCGAGCTGATCGGCGCCAAGGTTGAGGCGATCCAGCTCGGGGAGGACCGCGAGAAGTTCAAGGGCGTCGTCGAGCGGTGCGGTGCCGAGTCCGCCCGGTCCGTCATCGCCCACTCGATGGCCGACTGCCTCGCCGGCGCCGACACGCTCGGTTACCCCGTGGTCGTCCGACCCTCCTTCACGATGGGGGGTCTCGGCTCGGGCATCGCGTACGACGAGGCGGACCTACGCCGTATCGCAGGCGCGGGCCTGCACCACTCCCCGACCACCGAGGTGCTCCTCGAGGAGTCCATCCTGGGCTGGAAGGAGTACGAGCTCGAGCTCATGCGCGACCACCACGACAACGTCGTGGTGGTCTGCTCGATCGAGAACGTCGACCCGGTCGGCGTGCACACGGGCGACTCCATCACGGTCGCGCCGGCGCTCACACTCACCGACCGCGAGTTCCAGAGGCTGCGCGACATCGGCATCGCGGTCATCCGCGAGGTCGGCGTGGACACGGGCGGCTGCAACATCCAGTTCGCCGTGAACCCCGAGAGCGGGCGGGTCATCGTCATCGAGATGAACCCGCGAGTCTCCCGATCGAGCGCGCTGGCCTCGAAGGCGACCGGTTTCCCGATCGCCAAGATCGCGGCGAAGCTCGCTGTGGGCTACACGCTCGACGAGATCCCGAACGACATCACCGGCTCCACGCCCGCCTCGTTCGAGCCGACGCTCGACTACGTGGTGGTCAAGGTGCCACGGTTCGCCTTCGAGAAGTTCCCGCTGGCCGACCCGACGCTGACGACCACGATGAAGTCCGTCGGCGAGGCCATGGCGCTCGGCCGCAACTTCACCGAGGCGTTGCAGAAGGCGCTGCGCTCGATCGACAAGTCCGGGACGAACCTCCACTGGGAGGGCCCGGCCCCGGATGCGGAACAGACCGCGGCGCTCCTGGAGTCGATCCGCACACCGACCGAGCACCGGCTGGTCAACGTGCAGCAGGCGATCCGAGGCGGGGCGAGCCCGGAGGAGATCTTCGAGGCGACGGCGATCGACCCGTGGTTCGTCGACCAGCTCTTCCTCCTGGACGAGATCGCGCGCGACGTCAAAGGGGCCCCGACCCTGCAGCCCGAGCTGCTGGGCCGGGCCAAGCGGCACGGCTTCTCCGACCTCCAGATCGCCCGCATGCGCGGCCTGGGGGAGCAGACCGTCCGCGAGGTGCGGCACGCCTTCGGGCTGCGGCCCGTCTACAAGACGGTGGACACGTGCGCGGCCGAGTTCGAGGCACACACCCCTTACCACTACTCGAGCTACGACTCCGAGACCGAGGTCGCCCCGCGCGAGCGCGAGGCCATCATCATCCTGGGGTCCGGCCCCAACAGGATCGGGCAGGGCATCGAGTTCGACTACTCCTGCGTGCACGCCGCCCTGGCGCTGAGCGGGGAGTACGAGACCGTGATGGTCAACTGCAACCCGGAGACGGTCTCCACCGACTACGACACCTCGGACCGCCTCTACTTCGAGCCGCTCACCTTCGAGGACGTCCTCGAGGTCTACGAGGCCGAGCGTGCCGCCGGCCCCGTCAAGGGCCTCATCGTCCAGCTCGGCGGCCAGACGCCGCTCGCCCTGGCGGACCGGTTGGCCGAGGCCGGCATACCCATCCTCGGCACCTCGCCCGCGGCGATCGACGCCGCAGAGGACCGGGGCCTGTTCGGCGCAGTCCTGGAGGCTGCAGGCCTCCCGGCGCCCGCGTACGGCACCGCGACCACCAAGGAGCAGGCCCTCGAGGTCGCCGCCCGGATCGGCTTCCCGGTGCTGGTACGGCCCTCGTACGTTCTCGGCGGCCGCGGCATGGAGATCGTCTACGGGGCTGATCAGCTCGAGGGCTACGTGGACCGCTTCACGGTCACCGACTCCTCGCGCGCGGCCCACACGGCGGCGCCGCTGCTGATCGACCGCTTCCTGGACGACGCGATCGAGATCGACGTCGACGCCCTCTACGACGGTCACGAGCTCTTCCTCGGCGGCGTCATGGAGCACATCGAGGAAGCCGGCATCCACTCCGGCGACTCGGCCTGCGTGCTGCCTCCGGTGACCATCGCCGACGCCGAGCTGCGGCGGATCCGGGCCTCCACCGAGGCCATCGCCCGGGGGGTGGGTGTGCGGGGCCTGCTGAACATCCAGTTCGCCCTCGCCTCCGACGTGCTCTACGTCCTCGAGGCCAACCCGCGGGCTTCCCGGACGGTGCCTTTCGTCGCCAAGGCGACCGGCGTGCCGCTGGCCAAGGCGGCGGCGCTCGTGATGGCCGGGCACACGATCGCGGACCTGCGCGCCGCCGGTGTCCTTCCCGAGCGCGACGGCACCACGGTGGACCTCGACGCCCCGATCGCCGTGAAGGAAGCCGTTCTGCCTTTCAAGCGGTTCCGCACCCGCGAGGGCGAGATCGTCGACAACATCCTCGGGCCGGAGATGCGCTCGACCGGCGAGGTCATGGGCTTCGACGTCGACTTCCCCACGGCGTTCGCCAAGTCGCAGTCAGCGGCCTATGCCGGGGGCTTGCCGACGTCCGGCACCGTCTTCGTCTCGGTCGCCGACCGGGACAAGCGCTCGATCGTCTTCCCCGTCAAGCGGCTCGTCGAGCTCGGCTTCACGATCCTCGCGACCGAGGGCACCGCGAGCGTCCTGCGCCGCAACGGGATCGAGGCGACCGTCGTCCGGAAGAACTCCGACGGACCGGGGCCGAACGGTGAGCCGACGATCGTCGACCTCATCACCGACCTCAAGATCGACGTCGTCGTGAACACACCGTCCGGCCAGGGCGCTCGGGTGGACGGCTACGAGATCCGGGCAGCGACGACGGCCGCCGACAAGGCGATCATCACGACCGTTCAGCAGTTCGGGGCCGCGGTGCAGGCGATCGAGGTCGTCGGGCTGGGCCCGTTCAGCGTCACCTCGCTGCAGGAGCACGACGCCGCGCGCCTCGCGCGGGTGGCACGGTGACCGAGCCCTTCGGGCGCCGGCTCGCCGCTGCCATGGCCGACGCGGGTCCGCTCTGCGTCGGCATCGACCCACATCCGCCGCTCTTGCGCGCCTGGGGGCTGCCCGACAGCCCTGTCGGGCTCCGGGAGTTCTCCTTGAGGGTCCTGGAGACGGTCGGGCCGCGCGTCGCGGCGATGAAGCCGCAGGCGGCCTTCTACGAGCGGCACGGCTCCGCGGGAGTAGCGGTGCTCGAAGAGGTGATCGCCGCGGCGCGGGCCCTCGGCGTGCTGACGATCGTCGACGCCAAGCGGGGCGACATCGGCTCGACGATGCTCGGCTATGCGGACGCGTTCCTGGCCGAGGGCTCGTCTCTGGCGGGCGATGCCGTCACGTTGTCGCCGTACCTGGGCTTCGGTTCGCTGGCTCCCGCCCTGGACGTCGCGGCAACCTCGGGCCGTGGCGTCTTCGTGCTGGCGCTGACGTCCAACCCCGAGGGCGCGGGCGTCCAGCACTCGAGAGACGCGGCCGGCGTAGCGGTCGCCGCGGCGATCGCCCGGTCGGCGGCCGAGGCGAACGCGGCGGAGAGGACCGCCGGGGAGCCGCTGGGATCCGTGGGCCTCGTGATCGGGGCGACGGTCGGCAGCGCGCCCCGAGACCTGGGCATGGACCTGGGCGCGGTGGGCGGGGCGCTCCTGGCGCCCGGATTCGGCGCCCAGGGGGCCGGGCGGGCGGAGATCGCCGACGTGTTCGGGTCGGCCCGCGCCGCGGTCCTGGCGGCGACGTCGCGCGCCGTGCTGGGGGCCGGACCGGACGCCGCCGCGTTGCGCTCGGCCACCGATGGTGCCCTCAGAGAGGTGCGGGAGGCCCTTTCTGCGGTCTAGTGGCAGGTCGTAGCCCCGTTGCGTTGCTACGGAGGCGAAAACCTGGGTACGTTGCAGACGCCGGATCGAACCATGACCCCCCGAGGTGACACCGTGGCCTTGCCCCCCCTGACCCCCGAGCAGCGCGCAGCAGCCCTTGAGAAGGCTGCCGCCGCGCGGGCGACGCGCGCCGCCGTGAACAACCGCTTGAAGTACGGCGAGACCACGTTGTCCGCCGTGATCCGTGACGGCGACACCGACGACGCGATCGGCAAGCTCAAGGTCGCCGCTCTTCTCGAAGCCCTGCCGGGTGTCGGGAAGGTGAAGGCCAAGGCGATCATGGCCGAGATCGGCATCTCGGAGTCGCGTCGCGTGCGCGGCCTCGGACCGCACCAGGCCAGCGCGCTCGTCGAGCGTTTCGGCTAGGCGGCCCTCGATTTCACCGCCTGCCGCGCTCACCGTCCTCGCCGGGCCCACCGCCGTCGGCAAGGGAACGGTCTCCGCAGACGTCCGGACCAGGTATCCCGAGATCTGGCTCTCCGTCTCTGCGACCACCCGACCGCCCCGCCCGGGAGAGGTCGACGGGATCCACTACCTCTTCGTCTCGGACGAGAAGTTCGACGCCCTGGTCGAAGGCGGCGACCTCCTCGAGTGGGCGGTCGTGCACGGCAGGCACCGCTACGGCACGCCGCGGGCGTCGGTCGAGCGACGGCTCGACAACGGCCAGCCGGTGCTCCTGGAGATCGACCTCCAGGGCGCCCGGCAGGTGCGCGAGACGATGCCCGACGCGCAGTTCGTGTTCCTCGCCCCGCCGAGCTGGGACGAGCTCGTGCGGCGGCTGATCGGGCGAGGCACCGAGACCGAGCAGGAACGGGAGCGGCGGCTGTCCACGGCAAAGGTCGAGCTCGCGGCCGAGCAGGAGTTCGATCATGTGATCGTCAACGACGACGTGCATCGGGCGACCGAGGAGCTGGTCACGCTGATGGGTGTGCGGACCCACTAGACTGACGGTTTGCGTGTGCGGCCTCGCGGCTCGTCACCACCGCAGGAACCGCCCGAAGCCCAGCCCCCGACCACGGGAGTCAGCATGTCCGGAACCGTCGCCGCCCCCGAGGGCATCACCGATCCGCCGATCGACGAGCTGCTCAAGGCCGCCGATTCCAAGTACGCGCTCGTCATCTACGCGGCCAAGCGCGCGCGGCAGATCAACGCCTACTACGCCCAGCTCAACGAGGGCCTGCTGCAGTACGTCGGCCCGCTGGTGGACACGCGCCCCCAGGAGAAGCCTCTGTCGATCGCGATGCGCGAGATCAACGAGGGCCTGCTCACCTACGAGGCGATCGAGGACTGACCCCTCCGACCATGCCCGGCGCGCACATCGTCCTCGGCGTCAGCGGCGGCATCGCGGCCTACAAGGCGGTGCTGCTGCTGCGGCTGTTGCGCGAACGCGGTCACGACGTCCGCGTCGTCCCGACGGCGGGGGCCCTCGAGTTCGTCGGCAAGGCCACGTGGGAGGCGCTCTCCGGGCATCCGGTGCACACGAGCGTCTTCGAGGGCGCCGCGGAGGTCGAGCACGTGATGCTCGGCCGCTCTGCCGACCTTCTCGTGGTGGCACCCGCCACCGCTGACCTCCTGAGCCGCGCCGCGACCGGGCGTGCCGACGACCTCCTGACCGCCACCCTCCTGACCGTGACCTGCCCGGTGCTGATGGCCCCGGCGATGCATACGGAGATGTGGCAGCACCCGGCGACGGTCGCGAACGTGGCCACCCTGCGCGCACGCGGTGTGCACGTCATGGACCCGGACTCCGGACGGTTGACCGGTCAGGACTCGGGCCCCGGCCGCCTGCCCGAACCCGAGGCGCTGGAGGCCGCTGCGCTCGCGCTGCTGGCTCGTGCCGAGGGCGTGGCGGCTGAACCGAAACCCGCTCCCGATCTCGCCGGACGGCGCATCGTGATCAGCGCGGGTGGTACCCGGGAGCCGCTCGACCCCGTCCGGTTCCTGGGCAACAGGTCCTCCGGGCGCCAGGGGGTCGCGATCGCCGCGGCCGCCGCGCAGCGGGGTGCCGACGTCGAGCTCGTCGCGGCCAACCTCGCCGTACCGGCCCCGCCCGGCGTCCGGGTGACCGGCGTCGAGACGACTGCGCAGCTGCGCGACGCGGTGCGCCGCGCAGCCCGGGGCGCGGACGTCGTCGTCATGGCTGCTGCCGTCGCCGACTTCCGGCCGGCCACCGCACCGGGTGTGAAGATCAAGAAGGTCGCGGGCCGGCCACCGGCGCCTATCGAGCTCGTCGAGAACCCGGACATCCTTGCCGAGCTCGTCGCCGACCCCCCGGACGCTCGCACGCTCGTCGTGGGTTTCGCGGCTGAGACCGGCGACGAGACCGGTTCGGTGCTCGAGCACGGCCGCGCCAAGGCCCGTCGGAAGGGCGCTTCGCTGCTCGCCGTCAACGAGGTGGGTCCCGCAGTGGGCTTCGGCGACGTCGCCAACCAGGTGACCGTTCTCGACGCGAACGGCGAGATCGTGGGCGAGGCGAGCGGCACCAAGGACGACGTCGCGCACGGACTCCTCGACCTCATCGCCTCGCGCCTGGGTGGCGTCGGCGGCGCCTGAACGGCTGCCCAGGCGTTCGGGCGCGCGGTTGGGGACGACGTCCACTGCGGCGATGTCCCGCCCGTCGGGCCCCGTCCGGTGCCTGCCGGGGCACCGACTACGATCGCTCGGTGACTCACCGCCGCCGCCTCTTCACCTCCGAGTCCGTGACCGAGGGCCACCCCGACAAGGTCTGCGACCTCATCAGCGACTCCATCCTGGACGCGATGCTCGAGAAGGATCCGACGTCTCGCGTCGCGCTGGAGACGATGGTGACCACCGGGCTCGTGCACGTCGCCGGGGAGGTGCAGACCGACAGCTATGTCGAGATCCCGCGCCTGGTGCGCGACGTCGTGAAGGGCATCGGGTACACCTCGTCCCAGATCGGCTTCGACGGCGACTCATGCGGGGTGTCGCTGTCGATCGGCCAGCAGTCGCCGGACATCGCTCAGGGAGTGAGCAAGTCCCTGGAGACCCGTGAGGACTCCGCGGACCACGACCCGCTGGACGAGCAGGGCGCCGGTGACCAGGGCCTGATGTTCGGCTACGCCACCGCGGAGACGCCCAGCCTCCTGCCGCTGCCGATCTTCCTCGCGCACCGACTCGCGGAGCGGCTGGCGCACGTGCGCAAGCGCGGGATCGTCGACGGACTGCGGCCCGACGGCAAGACACAGGTGACGATCGAGTACGCGGGCGATCGGCCGGTGCGGTTGGACACCCTGGTCGTGTCCACCCAGCACGACCCGGACCTGCGCCAGGACTCCCTGCGGGAGGCGATCGACCACCACGTGGTCCGACCGGTGCTCGCGGACGTCGCCCTCGAGACCGACGACGTCCGGTTGCTCGTGAACCCCACCGGCCAGTTCGTGGTCGGCGGGCCGATGGGCGACGCCGGCCTGACCGGGCGCAAGATCATCGTCGACACGTACGGCGGCATGGCCCGCCACGGCGGAGGCGCGTTCTCGGGCAAGGACCCGTCGAAGGTGGATCGATCGGCGAGCTACGCGATGCGCTGGGTCGCCAAGAACGTCGTCGCCGCGGGGCTGGCGGGCCGGTGCGAGGTCCAGGTGGCGTACGCGATCGGGCGGGCGCACCCCGTCGGCCTGTACGTCGAGACGTTCGGGACGGAGCGGGTCCCGGTCGAGGAGATCACCCGCGCGATCGACGAGGTCTTCGACCTGCGGCCGGCGGCCATCATCCAGCGCCTCGACCTGCTCCGGCCGATCTACGCCCAGACGGTCAACTACGGCCACTTCGGCCGGGACGTGCCGGACTTCACGTGGGAGCAGACGGACCGTGTCGACGACCTTTGGTCCGCGATCGGCTGAGGGACGGGCATGCACCGGGGGCCTGGGCCCGTGCTGTCACACCTCCGTGGTGAGGTAGTGGCGTGGACCACGCCGAGCAGCTGACATTCCCGGCCGCCGAGCCGGCGCCGGAGACGGCCACCTCGGCGGCGGTCCGGGCCCCAGGCAGCAGCGGGGCGGATCGCGGCCGGCGGGCAGCGGATCGAGACCCGGCCCCGACCAGCCGGCCCGCGCCCTCGCCCGCCGGACCGGCGCCGAGCGCGGTTGCCCAGGTGGCCCTCGACGTCGCTCTGCCGCACCTTGACCGGACGTTCGACTACCTCGTCCCGCCGGAGATGGCGAGCGATGCGGTACCCGGCGCTCGCGTCTCGGCGAAGTTCGCGGGCAGGGACACCGCCGGGTACGTCGTCGCCCGGGCGGACAGCAGCGAGCACGGCGGGCGACTGGCGCCGCTGCGTCGCGTCGTGTCGCCGGTGCCCGTCCTCACCCCGGATGTGCTGGCCCTGGCGCGTGCGGTCGCCGACCACTACGCGGGCACCCTCAACGACGTCCTACGCCTTGCAGTGCCGGCCCGGCACGCTCGGACCGAAGCATCCGTGCTAGCAGCCGACGGAGCGGGCGCAGAGGCTGCTCCGGGTACGCCGGCTGCTCCGGGTGTGCCGGCCGCCGCGACGGCTGACCGCACCGACAGCACTGGGGTGCCGGCGCCCGAGGCGGAGCTCGCTGCTTGGCAGGCAGCCTGGGGTCCGTACGAGGGCGGGCCGGCCTTCGTCCGTCGGATTGCGGCGGGGGAGTCACCCCGCGCCATCTGGACGGTCCTGCCGGACTGGACGGCGCTCCCG
>JAHECE010000029.1:0-494 GCA_024641895.1 Actinomycetales bacterium | reverse complement strand
ACGTACCGCGCGGGCCGGGTTCGTCCCGGCGCAGGACCCTGGCCGCGGCGGTCCAGGCCACGCTCGCGAGCGGGCGAGGCGCACTGGTGGTCGTCCCGGAGTCCCGCGAGGTCGCACGGCTGAGCGCCGTCTTCGAGCAGGCAGGCGTCGCGCACGTTCGACTGGTGGCCGAGGACGGCCCCGCAGCCCGCTACCGCGCCTTCATGCGGGTGCTGCTCGGGCACGTCAACGTCGTCGTCGGCACCCGGGCCGCGGCCTTCGCCCCCGTCGCCAACGTGGGCCTCGTCGTGCTCTGGGACGACGGGGACGACCTCCTGGCCGAGCCGCGGGCACCGTACCCGCACGCCCTCGGCGTGCTGCGCATCCGGGCGGAGCTCGCCGGGTGCGGCGCGCTGATCGGCGGCTACGCCCGCAGCGCCGCAGCGGAGCAGCTGCTCGAGGAAGGCTGGGCGCGGGCCGTGCAGGCGCCGCGGCCGACCGTGCGCGCCCGGACG
>JAHECE010000220.1 GCA_024641895.1 Actinomycetales bacterium | reverse complement strand
GCGCGCGCTCTCCGCCGGGGCGAGACCTCGCCCCGGGAGGTCCTCGAGCACGCGCTGGCGCGAGCCGTGCGCCTCGGACCGCGGGTCGGCGCGTTCGTCACGATCACCGGGGTCCTCGCCCGGGAGCAGGCCTGGGCGGCCGAGCGGCTGCTCGACGCCCGACCGGGAGCGGCCGGCGACCCGGTCCCGGGCGGTGACCGGGGCGTCGACGGGCCACCGCCGTTCCTCGGCGTGCCCGTGGGCGTCAAGGACCTCTACCACGTGGCCGGTGTCCCGACCCGGTTCGGCAGCGCCGCGCTCCCGGCCGTGATCCCCGAGACGGACGACGGGGTCGTCGCGGACCTGCGGGCGGCCGGCTGCGTGATCGTGGGGAAGACCTCGACGCCCGAGCTCGGCATGCCGTGCTACACGGAGCCCGACGGCGGGCCGCCCGCGCGGACCCCGTGGGATCTGCGCCGGTCCGCCGGGGGGTCGAGCGGCGGCTCGGCGGCGGCCGTGGCGGCGGGCATCGTGCCGGTCGCGCTCGGCAGCGACGGTGGCGGCTCGATCCGCATCCCCGCGAGCGCGTGCGGCCTGGTGGGGCTCAAGGTGACGCGCGGCAGGATCAGCCCGGGCCCGCTGGCTGTCGACGGCGCGGGCCTGGCCGGCCTCGGCGTGCTCACCCGCGACGTCCGCGACACGGCCGCGTTCCTCGACGTTCTCGCGGGTTATCGGCCCGGCGACCAATTCTTGCTGCCCGGTCCGCGGACGACCTTCCTCGACGCCTGCGACCGCCCGCCTCGCCGGCTTCGGATCGGCGTGCTCACGACCCCGGTGATCACCGAGGACGCGTCCGTGCACCCGGCGTGCCTGGCAGCGGTCGACGTCGCCGCGCGCGCTCTCGTGGACCTGGGCCACGACGTCGGCACGGCGTCGGTGCCCTTCCCGTCCGCGGAGTGGGCGAGCTTCCAGGCGCTCTGGGCCGGGGGTTTCGCCAGCGTCCCCCTCCCGGCCGAGGTGGAGTCGAGGCTCGTCCCGCTGTCCCGCTGGTTGCGCGAGGAAGGTCGCCGCTACTCCGCCGTCGACTACGCCCGCGCCGTCGCGGGCATGCAGCGCGTCACCCGCGTGGTCGCCGCGGCTTGGGCGGATTTCGACGTCGTCGTGACCCCGACCCTCGCGCAGCCCCCGGCGCTCGTCGGCAGCCAGCGCAACGACGCCGACCCCGCGGCGGACTTCGCTGCTCAGGTGGCCTTCACGCCCTGGACCAGCATCTGGAACCTCACCGGCGCCCCGGCGATCAGCCTGCCGCTGCACTGGGCGTGGGTCGAGGACGGCGCCGGCACCACCGGGAGCGACCCGCGCCCCCAGGGGACGCGGCAGGCCGGCGGCGGCCCGCCCGGACCCGGCGCGTACCTGCCGATCGGCGTCCAGCTCGGTGGGCGTCTCGGGGACGAGGCGACGCTGCTCGCGCTGTCCGCCCAGCTCGAGGAGTCGTTGCCCTGGCGTGACCGGCGACCTCCGCTCTGGTGACCGGCCCCGCCGAGGCTTCCCCGGCGGGGCTTCCAGGCGCCAGGCTGTGTCCATGACAGACGAGTCAGCCCCCGCGCCGCCGGCGTCGAGTGGGATGTCCGCTCAGGACCTCTTCCTCCCCATCGTCCCCAGCGTGATCACCTCGCTCGGGCTGGAAGCCCTGAGCGAGCTGTCCGGCACGGCCAAGATCGGCATCGCCGCCGTGCTCTCCATGGCCTTGTGGTGGTTCACCACCGGCCGTCGGAGCGCCGCGGCGCGCCGAGGCGCCGCGCTCGCCCGCAGCAGCTGGCGGCGGATCCTGCTCGCCATCGTGGCGTTGGCGGTCCTGGCCCTCGTGATCACCAGGTTCGTCTTCGACAGGCCGACCCTGTTCACCGCCGGTGTCGCGCTGGTCGCGCTCGCCGTGACGGCCGGCGCTGCCTTCCGGGGTCGCCGCGCCCCGGCCGCGGGTGCCGTGGCCGTCGCGGGCGGCCTGATCGGGCTCTGCCTGGGTATCGCCGTCCTCTGATCCCTCGCTTGCCTCCACCTCGCTGCGACGGGGGGTCGCGGCGCGCTCCAACGGTGCCCACGAGAAAGTTGAGCGGAATAGACTCAATCTAGGTTCGCGTTGAGCAGGCAGAGGCAAGAGACCCGTAAGCGGAGGGCCCGTGGACACCAAGCTCACCACCAAGTCGCAAGAGGCGATCGCGGACGCCATCCGGCGCGCCACAGCCGCAGGCAACCCCCAGCTGGAGCCCCCGCACCTGCTCGAGGCACTCCTGTCCCAGGCTGACGGCGTCGCCGCTGCGCTGCTCAAGTCGATCGGCGTCGACCGCGCCCAGGTCGCAGAGCGCGCCAAGGCGGCCGCGGCCGCGCTTCCGTCGGCGAGCGGGTCCTCCGTCGCTCAGCCGCAGACCTCGCCGGCGACCATGCGGGTCATCACCGATGCCGGCGACGAGGCCAAGGCCCGCGGTGACGAGTTCGTCTCGACCGAGCACCTGCTGCTCGGCCTCGCCAAGAACAAGGGGGTCGCCGGCGAGGTGCTCCGCGCCGCCGGAGCGAACCGGGAGGCGCTGCTCGCGGCACTGAACAGCCTGCGCGGCTCTCAGCGCGTCACCAGCGAGGACCCCGAGGGCACGTTCCAGGCCCTCGAGAAGTACGGCATCGACCTCACGGAGTCGGCACGTGACGGCAAGCTCGACCCGATCATCGGGCGCGACTCCGAGATCCGGCGCGTCGTGCAGGTGCTGTCCCGCCGCACGAAGAACAACCCGGTCCTCATCGGCGAGCCAGGCGTGGGCAAGACCGCCGTCGTCGAAGGCCTCGCCCAGCGCATCGTCGCCGGCGACGTGCCGGAGTCGTTGCGAGGCAAGCGGCTCATCTCACTCGACCTGGCGGCGATGGTCGCGGGTGCGAAGTACCGGGGCGAGTTCGAGGAGCGGCTCAAGGCCGTCCTCGACGAGATCAAGTCCTCCGAGGGGCAGGTCATCACGTTCATCGACGAGCTGCACACGGTCGTCGGGGCGGGCGCCGCCGAAGGCTCGATGGACGCCGGGAACATGCTCAAGCCCATGCTCGCCCGTGGCGAGCTGCGGATGGTCGGCGCCACGACCCTCGACGAGTACCGGGAGCGCATCGAGAAGGACCCTGCGCTCGAGCGACGCTTCCAGCAGGTCTTCGTGGGGGAGCCGAGCGTCGAGGACACGGTGGCGATCCTGCGCGGCATCGCACCGCGGTACGAGGCGCACCACAAGGTGACGATCTCGGACAGCGCCCTCGTGGCCGCGGCGACCCTCTCCCACCGGTACATCCCGGGACGCCAGCTGCCGGACAAGGCGATCGACCTGATCGACGAGGCCGCCTCGCGGTTGCGGATGGAGCTCGACTCCTCGCCGATCGAGCTCGACGAGCTGCAGCGCGCCGTCGACCGCCTCACGATGGAGGAGCTGGCCCTGGCGAAGGCCGACGACGCCGCGTCCAAGGACCGGCTCGAGCGGCTGCGCGGCGACCTGGCGGACAAGCGCGAGGATCTCTCCGCGCTCACGGGCAGGTGGGAGGCCGAGAAGGCCGGGCACAACCGGGTCGGCGACCTCAAGGTACGGCTGGACGAGCTCAAGAGCGCGGCCGAGCGGGCCCAGCGCGACGGCGACCTCGCCGCTGCGTCCCGTCTGCTCTACGGCGAGATCCCGGCGGTGCAGAAGGAGATCGCGCTCGCCGAGGCAAGCGAGGAGGCCGGCGAAGGCGGCCCCGCACCGATGATCACCGACAAGGTCGGGCCGGACGAGGTCGCCGAGGTCGTCGCGGCCTGGACCGGAATCCCGACCGGACGCCTGCTCGAGGGGGAGTCAGCGAAGCTCCTGCGGATGGAGGACGTCCTGGGGCAGCGGATCATCGGCCAGCGCGCCGCGGTGCGCGCCGTCGCCGACTCCGTCCGGCGGGCGCGGGCCGGCATCGCAGACCCCGACCGGCCGACGGGGTCCTTCATGTTCCTCGGGCCCACGGGGGTCGGGAAGACCGAGCTCGCCAAGGCGCTGGCGGACTTCCTCTTCGACGACGAGCGCGCGATGGTCCGCATCGACATGAGCGAGTACTCCGAGAAGCACACGGTGGCTCGTCTGGTCGGTGCGCCCCCCGGGT
>JAHECE010000219.1 GCA_024641895.1 Actinomycetales bacterium | reverse complement strand
CAGGGCGGCGACGCGCCGGACCGACTCCTCGGCCGCCCGCGCGCTCTCTGCAGCGACGACCTCGGGCGGTCGGGTCTGGGCATCGGGCACGGGCGGCGTCCGGTCGGCTGTGCGGTGCGTGCGGCCACCTCGGGCTGCGAGCGCGACGTCACGGGGGAGGACGACCTGCGTGGCCGAGATGCGCCGGAGAAGTCCGTGATCGAGCAGCCAGGCCGCGCTCGGCCCGGGTGCGTTCGCGTCCACGGTGCCCAGCGGCGGGCCCCAGCGCAGGGCTTCGAGGATTCGTCGGGCTCCCTCGGGCGCTGCCGCGAGCACCTCCGCGAGCGCCTCGGGCGTGGTCGGGGGACGGGGCGCCGGGCGACTCGGGGCGGCGAGCGTGTGGGCAGTGCTCAAGACTGCCGGCGTGCCCGCCGGACGGCGGGCCCCGGGCGTCTTGCCGGGTGAGGTCGTGCCGGGCGGCGTGCTGCCGGCGAGGTCGAGGCTCGCGAGGCTGGGCCCGAGTCCGGCGGGATAGGGGCCGAGGGCCTCGGCGACGGCGCCCAGGGGCAGGAGGGCGTCGGGCCCGCCGGTCACCAGAGCGAGCTCGCGCAGCCGTGCGACGGCGGGAGCTGCGTCGCCGCCGACGGCGTCGCTGATCGCCTGCACGCTGGTCGGGTGTGGCGTGGGCGGCGCTTCGCTGAGGACGACCAGTGCCTCGGCCACGTCCAGCTCGGTCCGGTCCAGTCCCGCGAGGGCGCGCTCGACGCTGGGCCGGGTGGCGGCACGCGTCGCGAGGGCGACAACGGAGGAGGGCCCCGGCGAGGCGAGATCTGGGCGTGCGGAAAGGAGCCGGGCGAGGTCTTCGTCCGACCGGCCGCGCAACTCTTCCGCGAGAACTGACATCTGCACTATTGTGCCGGATTTTGAGAATTCCTCCGACCGCGCTGCGGGCGTCGGCGCCGCCGCGCCGTGCCTCGCAGCCGCCTCGCCGGGCGCCGGTCGGCAGCATCGGGCCGCTGCCGGTACCCTTGCCGGGACGCGTACGGGTTGTTTCTGCCTGCCCGAATCCGCCATGCATCACGTGTCTGCAAGTGCATCAAGAGAGTCAGGGGTTGCCGTGCCTACCGGCAAGGTCAAGTGGTTCGACGTCGATCGTGGTTTTGGCTTCATCGCATCGGATGACGGCGGTGAGGTGTTTCTGCACGCCTCCGCGCTGCCGACGGGGATCGACGCGCCCAAGCCCGGTACCCGGGTCGACTTCGGCGTTGCCGACGGCCGCCGCGGACTCCAGGCGCTCTCGGTGACGGTGCTCGAGCCTGCGCCCTCCGTCGCGCGCGCGCACCGCAAGCCGGCCGAGGACATGGCGCCGATCGTCGAGGACGTCATCAAGCTGCTCGACAACGCGTCCAACGGCCTGCGCCGCGGCCGTTACCCGGAGAAGAGCCACGCCGCGAAGCTCGCGCAGGTCCTTCGCGCCGTCGCGGACGACTTCGACGCCTAGAGTCGAGGGCGTGTCCATGGTGTCTACCTTTGCCGCGCCCCCGACCAAGCCTCGGCGCGCCAGCGTCGCTGCCGACTCCGTGATCGCCGCGGCGATCGAGATCGCGCGCGAGGCGGCGCTCGACGTCGCAGGCGCGGGCGACGTCGGCGAGCACGACGGCGTTCGCGCGGAGGGTCACCGGCTGGCGACCCACTACTTCCGCTCGACCGCGCCCGGCTACCGGGGCTGGCGGTGGGCCGTGACGATGGCCCGCGCCCCGCGCGCGAAACTGGCGACCGTGTGCGAGGTCTCGCTGCTCGCCGGTGAGGGCGCGATCGTCGCGCCCGCGTGGATGCCCTGGTCGGAGAGGCTCCAGCCCGGCGATGTCGGGCGTCATGACGTGCTTCCTTACAGCCCGGACGACTCGCGCCTGATGCAGGGCTTCGAGGCGACCGGCGACGTGGACGTCGACGAGCTGGCCATCTACGAGCTCGGCCTCGGACGGCCCCGCGTGCTGTCTCCTGCAGGCCGGTCCGAAGCCGCCATTCGCTGGTATGACAGCGACCACGGGCCCCTCAGGGCATCGATGGGCGGTCAGGGCGATCGCCGCGAGCCCCCACCCAAGGCCCACTGCTCTACCTGTGGGTTCCTCATGCTCATGGCCGGATCGATGCGGACCGAGTTCGGTGTCTGCGCCAACGAGTGGTCGCCCGACGACGGCCGCGTCGTCAGCATGGACCACGGCTGCGGAGCGCACTCCGAGACTGATGTCCAGCACACGGGCAGCGACTGGCCTGAGAAGGCGCCCGTCATCGACGAGCACGCCATCGAGCTCTTTGACCACCGGGCTGGGCGGGACTTGGCGTCCGCCGGCGATGAGGGTTCAGAGTCTGCTGCCGCCGCGAGCCCGGCTGAGGTCGAGGGCGCCGAAGGCGCGGCCGAGGCCGCTGCCGCAGCGGTTGCGGAGGTCCCGTCGGACCCGGACGCCGGTGTTGTGGCGGCCGAGGTCGTCTCCGGCGAGAGCGACATCGCGGGCCAAGACTCAGACTCCGTTGCGTCGGGCGGGTCCGTCGAGCATGGCGACGCGGACGAGCACGCCCCGGTGAGCGACCACGTCGAGGCGGCTCAGGGCGACGCCGAGCGCGCTCCCGCCGACCAGGCGGAGACCTCTGAGAGCTCCCTGTACGAACCGTGAGCCTGACGCCGGGCGCTGACCCGTTCGGCACCGCCGCGATCCGGGCCTCGAGCCTTGCTGCGTGGCTCTCGTCGCCGACGCGCTTGCGCGAGGACGCCAACGTCGAGGAAGACCATGCTCGTGGCTACTACCGCGACCGGGCGATCGTCGAGCTGGCCCAGAATGCGGCGGACGCTGCCGTCGCCACCGGGCAACCGGGGCGCCTCCTCCTGCGGCTGCAGACCCACGGCGGCGGCGCCCTGCTCACGGCCGCCAACACCGGAGCACCGCTGACCGCGACCGGCGTGCTCGCCCTCGCCAGCATGCGTGCGTCCGCCAAGGGGACCGACTCCGGGGGCAGAGGCTCGACGGTCGGTCGCTTCGGTGTCGGCTTCTCGGCCGTCCGGGCGTTGAGCGACGAGATCGGGATCGCCTCGGCCGGCGGTGCGATCGTGTTCTCGGCCGCCCGGGCCCGCGCGCTCCTGGCCGAGGCGGTCGTCAGCCACGTGAGCAGCAACGACCTCAACGTCTTGAGCGCCGTGCGCCAGGTGCTCGAGCGTCGGTCCGACGACTTGCCCATCCTTCGCCTCCCGTTCGCCGTGGATCCCAGCAGCACCATTCCCAGCAGCACCGATCCGGACGCCCACCACCACGACGCCCACCACCACGACGCCCACCACCTCGGCGCCACGGACGTCACCGTGCCACCGGGGTACGACACCGCAGTGGTCGCCCTCCTGCGAGGCCCTCACGAGCGCGCCACCGCGCGCCGACTCCTCGAGAGCCTCGACGACGCCCTCCTCCTGGCGCTGCCCGCGTTGTCGGAGGTCCGTGTCGAAGTCGAGGGCGCCGGCAGCGAGGGCGCCGGCAGCGAGGGCGCCGGCAGCGAGGGCGCCGAACCCCGCACTCTCGCGGGCGCAACCGAGCGCTGGCTCACGGTGCACGCTGAGGGACAGCACCGACCCTTTGACCTCGCCGATCGCCCGAACGAGGAGCGCATCCGCACGGGATGGGCTCTGACCTGGGCTTTCCCTCGTGCTGGCACGCCGGCCGACCTTCGCGAGCACCTCCACGAGCCCCACGTCCTGCACTCCCCGACGCCAACCGAGGAGCCGTGCACGCTGCCGGCGCTCCTGGTCGCGTCGTTCCCCCTCGATCCGAGCCGTCGGCACGTCGCGCCCGGCGCCGCCACCGATGCGCTCGCAGTGGAGGCGGGCAAGGCCTACGCGGAGCTCGCCGAGCGGGTCGCCCGCGGCGGTGGGGATGCCCTTGCCCTCGTCCCGACAGGTCTGGCCGCCGGGCGCCTGGACGGGCTGCTGCGCGCCGCGGCCCTCGACGCCCTCAGGACCCGCCCGCTGCTGGCACCGGCCAGGCCCGACGATGACACCCGGCCAGGCGCCGTCCAGCACCACGACGCCGCCGCCCACGCAGACACCGCTGCCGCCGCCCAAGGCGACAGCCCCCGCCTCCTCACCCCGCGCGAGGCCCAGGCGATCGCAGGCTCGGTCGGTCACGACGCGCACGCCCT
>JAHECE010000218.1 GCA_024641895.1 Actinomycetales bacterium | reverse complement strand
CGGCGGTTCGGAGGGCTTCGCCGGGTCGGAGGGCTTCGCCCGGCGGCGGCCTTCGCCCTGGCTTCATCGCTCCATCCTCCACCCGCTGGGGCGGGCGCGCCCGCGCCGGTCCCGGTGGGGCGCGGTCGTCTGAGGCACCGGGCCGCGCGCGGCCCGTCGAGTGACTCGAAGGGCGCCGTCGGGTGCCTGGGCAGTGGTGCCGTTCGTGTCGCTCGGCCTCGGGGGTGGGGCGGAACGTGTCGCTCAGCGCGCGAGCGACCAGTCGACCGGCGCTGCGCCTCGAGCCTCGAGCAGGGCGTTGGCCCGCGAGAACGGGCGCGAGCCGAAGAACCCCCGCGACGCCGACAGCGGGCTCGGGTGCGCGCTCGCGATGATCGGGGTCTCACCCAGGAGGGGGGCGAGGCTCTGCGCATCCCGGCCCCACAGGATGGCCACGAGCGGCGTCCCGCGGTCGACCAGGGCGCGGATCGCCTGGTCGGTCACCGCCTCCCAACCCTTGCCGCGGTGCGAGGCGGGCGCCCCCGGGCTCACGGTGAGGACCCTGTTCAGGAGCATGACCCCGTGCCGGGTCCAGGCCGAGAGGTCGCCGTCCGGCGGCCGCGGCACGCCGACGTCGTCGCTGAGCTCGGTATAGACGTTCGCGAGGCTCCGGGGAATCGGACGCACATGGGCCTGCACGGAGAAGCACAGGCCCATCGGGTGCCCGGGCGTCGGGTAGGGGTCCTGGCCCACGATCAGCACCCGGACGTCCTCGAAGCGCGGCGTACGGAAGGCCCGGAGAACCGCGTCACCGGCAGGCAGGTAGGGCCGCCCCGCCGCGATCTCCGCGCGCAAGAACCGTCCCATCTCGCGAATCTGCGGCTCGACCGGTGCGAGTGCTGCCGCCCAGCCTGGATCGATGAGATCGGCGAGGGGAACGGGGGAGGGCTGTGTCACGGCGAGAGGCTAGCGAGCCCGCCCGCGCGCGGGGGAGCCGGCGGCGGCCGAAGCCGCCCGCCGGACGCTCGGCGAGCCTGAACGACACGGTTGTGGTTTCCGACTAGCCTGCCGGTCATGCTGACCGACGAGGCGGTGCCCGGCACTGCTGCCGAGGCGGATCGCCTGTCGGAGCGCGACCGCGCGATCCTGGAGTTCGAGCGCCAGTGGTGGAAGTACGCCGGGGCGAAGGAGACCGCGATCCGGGAGCTCTTCGGGGTCTCCGCAACTCGGTACTACCAGATCCTGAACGCGCTCATCGATGAGCCCGTGGCGATGGCGGCGGACCCGTTGCTCGTCAAACGACTGCTGCGGATGCGCGGCGAACGCCAGCGCGCGAGGTCGGCTCGCCGTCTCGGCGCTGACGTCTGAGCCGCATCTCACGGGTTAGCCTTCACCTCGTGGCGAAGAAGGACTACCCCTTTCCGGATGACGAGTTCGACCTCGCCGGCCCCCACCGATCGCCGCAGAGCGTCCATCGAACGCCTCGGCCGCGCTGGCGGACACTCCTGCCGTTCGTCGTCGCGCTCCTGCTCGCCCCCGCCCTCGCCTACGCGGGCGTGAGCTACCTCGCGGGGCAGGGCAGCTCCGGCGGCACCGGATCGGGCCTTACCGCGGCCCCGACCGACCAGCCTGAGACGACGCCGACGCCGGAGGTCACGCAGACCCCCGACGAGGCCGAGCCTGTGGCCGAGCCTACGCCGGAGCCAACCCCTGAGGAGACGGGGATCCCCCGCGACGTGAGGGTCATTCTCCTCAACGGCACCGCGAGATCAGGGCTCGCGGGGAGCGCTGCGGCGCGCCTCCAGGCGGACGGCTTCACCGCGACGACGCTCGGCAACGCGAACTCGCGGGTGCCGGCCAAGTCCACGGTGTACTACAACAACGCAGCGCTGGCGGAGTCCGCGCAGCAGGTTGCCACGGTGCTCGGGATCGGGCCGATCATGGAGCTCTCCTCGGCGACGACGAGCATCGCGGTCGTGCTTCGCGGCGACTACGTCGGCTAGCCGGCGATCGGCGTGCGCCGTGCGTCCTCCATCGCGTCGACGGCGAGGATGACGAGCGCAGCCGTCCAGGCCAGGGGCGCGACGGCGGCCGGGGAGCCGTCGGCCAGGACTTTCTCGGGCAGCGCCCCCGACGCCGTGCGGTGCTCGTCGAGCCAGGTGAGCCAGCCCTCGGCGCGGCCGAGATCGCCGGTCGAGGCCGCGGCCAGGGCGTACAGGGCGGTCTGCGGCGTCCACGAGACGCCGTCGTCGCGCCAGCTCGCACCCGGCGCCAGGCCTCCAGCAGGCCGCAGCATCGGCCCGATCGAGGCGGCCCAGGCCGCCGGGGCGCCGTCGAGCGCGCTCGGCTGGAAGGGCGGCAGGAGAAAGGCCGTAGCCGCGTCGGACTGCCGGCCGTGCAGGTGCCGTGGGTAGCCGTCCCGCCCGAAGTGCTCGGTCACCGCCGCTCGGAGGTGGTCGGCGTCCAGGCGCGCGCGGCGCGCGTCCCGCACCTGGCCGAGGGCGCCGTAGATGCCGACGGCGGACTCCAGGCCCGCAAGGAGGGGTGCGGCCGTGCCGAGGGTGAGGACGTCGGTGCTCGTCTCCCAGTAGTCGCTCGACGGGAGCGGGAGACCGTTGCGGGTGGTCGTCTGCTCGGCGATGTGCTCGTTCGCGGCGTCGACGAGCGGTCGCAGCTCAGCCGCGACGACGGCGCGCTTGCGCTCCGGGAGGTTGTCGAGCAGGACCCCGATCGCCCAGAGGGCCCAGCCCGCGCCGTCGGACTGGGCGCGGCGGTCGTCGGGCGTCGCCCCCGAGCCGTCGGGCAGGTACCGGGCCTCGAAGGCGCCGCTCGCGGCTTGGAGGCCCTGCAGGTGAACGAGGATCCGGCGGGCGTCGTCAGGGTGGCCTGCGACGGCGAGCGCGGCGGCTCCGAAGCTCGCGTCACGGGGCCAGACGTACCGCCAGCGCCGGGAGTTGGCTGCGATGAGGGCGCCGTCGTCGCCCGTGAGGGCTCGCAGGTCCAGCAGGGCACCCTCGACGAGGTCGGCGTAGGGGCCTTGCGTGCCGGGGATCCTGGCGGAGGCGAGCCAGGCGCGGTCTGCCGCCGCCCGCGTGGTCGCTCCCTGGTCGACGACGCGGGTGCCCTCGAGGTACGTCGCGCCGGAGCCGACGGGGATGGCGACCAGCCGGCCGTGGTCGTCGACCGCGATCCCGTCGAGGTAGAGGCTGATCCTGGCCGGTTCGACCGGCAACGGGCTCCGGGCGAACGCGCTCACGGAGACCACGAGCACCACGACGCACAGGGCGGCGATCGCGGTGGCCGCGGTGCGTCCGGGCAGGCGCCGCGGGTCGGTGTCGGGCGACAGGCGGGCAGCGAGTCCCACGAACGGGTCGCCCGGTACCGCTGACACGCCGCGAGTGTAGGCAGGCCGCCGAGCGAAGGTCACAGTTCTGCAACGGTCGCTCCCGCAGTCGAACCGCAAGGCCTGCCTGCGGCGCCCGAGGCGGCGTGGCGCTGCCCGTCGGAGGGGAGGCGCCTTGCACTCGCACCCCGAGAGTGCTAACCATTCCTTAGCACTCTCGCACTGAGAGTGACAGAAGCCGTGGTCGAGCCGATGAGGCGTGGACCCGGGCGGGACGTGACCGCACCGGGGAGCGTCGTCCGTCGCGGGCATCGCCTTGACCGGAACCGCTATCGCGGAGGATCAGAACCCGAATGGCAAAGATCATCGCCTTCAACGAGGACGCCCGACGCGGCATGGAACGGGGTCTCAACACCCTGGCCGACGCCGTCAGGGTCACCCTCGGCCCCAAGGGGCGCAACGTCGTCCTGGAGAAGAAGTGGGGCGCCCCCACGATCACCAACGACGGTGTCTCCATCGCCAAGGAGATCGAGCTCGAGGACCCCCTCGAGAAGATCGGCGCGGAGCTCGTCAAGGAGGTCGCCAAGAAGACCGACGACGTCGCGGGCGACGGCACCACCACCGCCACCGTGCTCGCCCAGGCGCTGGTCCGTGAGGGCCTGCGCAACGTGGCCGCCGGCGCCAACCCGATCGCCCTCAAGAAGGGCATCGACGCTGCCGTCACCGCGGTGACGACCCAGCTCCTCAAGGCCGCCAAGGAGGTCGAGACCAAGGCCGAGATCGCCGCGACCGCGGGCATCTCCGCCGGCGACCCGGCCATCGGCGAGCTCATCGCCGAGGCC
>JAHECE010000028.1 GCA_024641895.1 Actinomycetales bacterium | reverse complement strand
TGCCCAGCTGGGACGAGATCGTCTTCGGTGCCAAGCCCGAGTAAAGGACTTGGGCTTTGGCCCGGTGCGCCGGTCCCCGGTGATCACGGCCCGCCGGCACTGGGCACCGGCACTGGGCACTGGGCACTGGGCACTGGGCACGGGGCACGGCCGTCGATCGTCGGCCTATCGGGTCCGCCGGCCGGGAACGCTGGCGGATCAACGAGGCGGTAAGCCCGTCGCGGACGTCTGCTGCTGCATGTGGTGCTTGCGGCACAGGACCTCGTAGCCGACTGCCCGCTCGCGGCGCGTGTCGCCGACGACCACCTGGTCGCCCGCGGTCACCATGAGCCCGTCCACCGTGCGGGCGTTGTGGGTCGCCCGAGCCCCGCACCAGCACAGTGCCTGCACCTGAAGCGTCTCCACCCGATCCGCCAGCTCGATCAACCGCCGGGACCCGGGAAAGAGTGCCGTCCGAAAATCGCTGAGGATGCCGAAAGCGAAGACGTCGATCCCCCGGTCGTCGACGAGCCGCGCGAGCTGCTCGACCTGCGCGGCGGTGTAGAACTGCGCCTCGTCGCACACGAGGTAGTCGAGCGGGCCGTCGGCGGCCCGCTCGTCGACCTCCGCGGCGAAGTCCGTGGTGTCCTGGACCTCCGTGGCAGCCACCCGCAGACCGAGCCTCGACGAGAGCGCGCCGGAGCCCGCTCGGTCGTCCCTGGTGAAGATCAGGCCGCGGCGCCCGCGGGCCGCGTGGTTGTAGTCGAGCTGGAGCGCGAGGGTCGACTTGCCGCAGTCCATCGTGCCTGAGAAGAAGACCAGCTCGGCCACGTCAGCGCTCCTGCACGATCAGTGGGACGAGCACCTCGCCCGGGGTGAGCGACCCGTGCATGCCCACGAGCCCCATCGACGGCCCGCTCTGGGTGCGGGAGTCGAGCACGGCGCGGTTGCCTCTGGCCGCCACGACGAGGTCGCCGATAGCCCCCCGGTGACGGTCTGCGACGGCTCCGAACAGACCGAGCGACTCCGCCTCGTGGCGGTGGAGCACCCAGGCGGTGTCGCCGAGGATGTCGCGCCACCGTGCGGCGACGGCCTCGGCCCGACCCGGCGCGCAGTGCACGTGGGCAGCCCGGGGCTCCCCTGCCACGAGCACGACATCCTGCGCGAGCGGCGGCGTCCGGCCCACGTCGATCTTGTCGTCGTGGTGCACGTCCACCATGCCGTGGTCCGCGGTGATCAGGACCGTCGTCCGCCTGGGGACGGAGCGGACCAGCCGGGCGAGCTCGAAGTCGACCGTTGCCGTCTCCTCGCCCCACTCCCACGACCGCCAGCCCTTGTGGTGGCCCACCGTGTCGATCTCGCCGGTGTAGAGATAGACGAGGCGGGTGGACTTCTCACGCGCGGCGCGCAGCGTCGCGTCGACGCGGTCCGCGAACGTCGTGCCCGTGGTGAAGCGGCCGCCGCGCAGCGCGGCCCGGGTCAGGCCCGAGTCCCTGAACGACTCCCGCCCGACGCTCACGACGCCGACGCCCTGGGCGGTCGCGCGCTCCAAGATCGTCGGGCACCGCTGCCACTCCTCGGGCTTGGCAGCGCCACCCCAGCTGATCATGTTGATGAGCTCGCCGGTGGCCGGATCGCGCACGGAGTACCCGAGCATCCCGGTCGCTCCGGGCACCAGGCCGGTACCGAGCATCGTGACCGAGGCGGCCGTCGTCGACGGAAAGCCCGAGGTCAGGGTTCTCGCGCCGGCCAGGGCCGAGCGCAGGAACGGGGCGTGGCCGCCACGCTCGAGCAGCATCTCCTTGCCGAGCCCGTCGATGAGGACGACCACGACCGTGTCGGCCGACCGGAGCCCGAGGGCGGCGACGGCTGCGGGACCCGGGCCGTCGCCGCACCCTGACGGTCCGCCGGTCTCCGGCTCGAGGGTGACCCCGAGCGCCCTGAGCGCCGCAGGCATGACGGCGCGCAGGCTCGCACCCGCGTAGTCCGGCAGCAGGAACTCGGCAGGCACCTCGGGCAACGAGGGCACGATCACGACCTCAGGCTCTGCGGGCCGTCGCAGCGGACACGGCACGGCTGAAGGCGATCGCTGCCTCGACCGCTGCCTTGCCTTCCGCGGCCGCGCTCACGCGCACGACGACGTCGTCCGACGTCAAGGTGCCGGAGAAGCCGTGGTCCGCGTCGCAGGTGGGGTCACCGCAGGTCGCGGGCTCGAGATCGACGCGCTGAACGGCGCCCCAGCCGAGCGCCAGCGTGAGCTCAGCCGGCGGGCGGCCGGTGCGGTGCCGGGCAGGCTCCCGGACGCCGTGCGTGAGCACCACTGAGCGGATCTCGGTCAGGGGGACGGCTTCGGTCGTGGCCGACGCGCTCGGTGGGATCTCGGGGCTCGGTGAGGCGTGGTCGTCGGCGTGGGCCACCACAAGACGGCTGGGCGTCAGCACCAGGGCGGTCACGTGCCGGCGGACCTCGGAGTCGTCGAACGTCGTCTCCGGGTGCACGAGATAGGCGACGACAGGTTCACCGGCGAGGGCGACATCGAGGACGTCGGCGACCAGGTCCGGGTAGTACCCGGCACGGTCCAGATCGGAACGCATGCGGGAGTGGAGCGCAGTCACGGGACCATCCTCCCACCTTCGCGTGCGACAGCGCGGGAGCGTGCAGGCGCGCGGGCCGTGACGGCGGCGGTGCTACCCCGGTAGGACCCGCCTGGCACGGTCCCATCGTGCCGGGTGAGCCAGGACCACGCGGGCCTCGAGCACCGCTGCGCCGCGCGTTCCGACGACGACGGGGTTGAGCGCCACGCTCGCGACCTCCGGCAGGTCGTCCTTGAACATCGCCAGCCGGGACACGACGTCCTCGAGTGCGGCGAGATCCGACACGGGCAGCCCGTGCCGTCCGAGGAGCCTCGGCGCCGCGCGCACCGACCTGACCATGTCCGCGACATCGGCGTCGGTGAGCGGGGGAATCCGGTACGCGACGTCTTCGAGAAGGTCAGCGGCGTCGCCGGCGAGCCCGAAGGACACGACCGGGCCGTAGAGCTCGTCCTCGATCGCCCGGACGACGCACGCCACCCCCCGCGGCGCCATGGCCTGCACCTCGAAACGCTCCCCCGTCCCGGGCCTCGCGGCCGCGAATCCGTCCAGACGGGCGATCGCGTGCCTGAGCTCGGGCTCGCTCGTCACGTCGAGCCGGACCCCGCCGAGATCGAGGCGGTGCCGCAGCGACGGCTCACATGTCTTCACCGCGACGGGCCAGCCGATCTCTTTCGCCGCCTCCAGCGCCTCGTCCACCCCGGACACCCGAATCGACCGCCAGACGGCGACGCCGTAGCACGCGAGCAGGTCGGCAGACTCGGCTGCGTCGAGCTCATGCTCGGCGCCGGCCGGCGTTGCGGCCAGCACCGCCGCGACCCGGCCCCTTGCCGCGTGGTGGTCGATCCCGGACCGCTGCGCCGGTCGACCGTGCTGCGCCGCGGTCCAGCGCACATGACCGACGGCCCTGGCCAGCGCAGCGACGGCGTCTTCGAGGCTCTCGAAGGCAGGCACGATCTCGCCGCCGGGGGCACGAAGCTCTGCCGTGAGGCCCTGCAGGCCGAGAACACAGGCCAGGAGAGGCCGCGACGATCGAGCGGCCGTCTCGGCCAACGCCGCACCGACGCCCGGGTCTCGCTCCCCCAGCATCGGGACGTACGCCACCACGAGGGCATCCCAGTCGGTGCGTGCCGCCCAGCGCTCGAGCGCCGCGGCGTACGCGGCGCCGTCGGCGCCGGTCGGGAGGTACTCGGGCTCCACCGGCACCAGTCCCGCGGCCCGGGCGACCTCGACGGCCAGGCTCGCGAGCGAGCCGGAGTTCGTCAGGACGCCGACGCGGTCCCCCCGCGGGAGGGGCTGTGACTGCAGCAGACCAGCCACGTCGAGCAGCTCGCTGGTCGTGCCCGCACGGATCACGCCCGCCTGCCGGAGCATCTGCGTGAGGACGCAGCGCGGCGCCGACGACGTGCGCACCGCGTGCCCGGGCGGCACCGCCTGCCCGGTCTGCCCGGACACGACGGCGATGACCGGCTTGCGCCCGGACAGCCGGCGAGCGACCCGCGAGAACTTGCGTGGGTTGCCGATCGACTCGAGGTAGACGCCGACGACGTCGGTCGCCTCGTGGTCGAGCCAGAACTGCATCACGTCGTTGCCGGAGACGTCGGCCCGGTGGCCGGCCGACAGGAACGTGCCCAGCGCGATGCCGCGGCGTTCGACGGCGGTGAGCAGGCCCAGGCCTGCGGCCGCCGACTGGCAGAAGAGGCCGAAGCCGCCGTTCGGGGGCAGGACGGTGCGCAGGGTGGCGTTCAGACGACCGCCAGGGCTGTCAGCCACGAGCCCGAACGACTCGGGGCCGACGAGCCGCACCCCGTGCTCGCGGGCCGCACGCAACGCGTCGCGCCCGTCGCTGGCCCCGGAGAGCACCACGACGCCCCGGGCGCCGAGCTGGGCCGCTTCCGCGACGAGGGCCGGCAGCCGCGCGGCCGGCGCGGCGACGAGCGCAAGATCGACCGACGCAGGCACGTCCAGCGTCCGGGCGAGGGCCACCGGCCCGAGTCCGTCGAGCGCGGAGCCGACCAGGTGCACCTGCCCTCGGAAGTCGCTCGCAAGGACCGCCTGCGCGACACGGCGGGCCAGCGGCGCCTCGTCGATGCCTGCACCGTCCGCCAGGACGACGACCGACGTCGCACCCAGGAGCGCGCGCATGCTCTCGGCGTCCGCGTGCTGCTCGCGCTCGGCCATGACCGCGAGGGAACGTTCCGTCGCCTCGATGTCGAAGCCGACGGCGACCACGCCGTCGTCGTAGGCCTGCCGCACGTCATAGCCGGCGTCCCGGAACACGTTGATCATCCGCACGTTGCCCGGGAGCACGTCGGCGACGAACCGGCGCACGCCCCGCTCGGCCGCAGCCGACGCGAGGTGCTCGAGCAGCACGGAGCCGAGGCCTCGCCCCCGCAGGGTGTCGGCGACGGTGAACGCGACCTCGGCGACGGAGTCGTGGTCCGGCAGCCGGTCGTACCGTCCGACACCGACGATCTCTTCGCCGTTGACGAGGACCAGGGCGACGCGATCGACATGGTCGACACAGGTGAAGTGCGCGGCCTCGGAGTCGCTGAGCCGCTCGTGGGGCGCGAAGAACCGGTAGTAGACGGACTCGGCAGACTGCCGCAGGTGGAAGCGCTGCAGGGCCGGGGCGTCATGCGGCGCGATGGGCCGGATGTGCACCGTCGAACCGTCCCGCAGGAGGACGTCCGCCGCCCAGTGCGCAGGGTGCTTCGCCGCGCCGTCGGCCCCCATGGCGCTCACCCTAGGCGTCGCACCGGCCCTCGGGAAGGGACGAACGGGCGTGTACGGCGTCCGGGATCTGGCCGCGACGGGCGAGAATGCCCCCATGCCCCGACGCAGCACGCCTTCCGACGCCCAGGACCGGCCCGAGGAGCACGTCGTCGACATCGATGTCTCCGAGGAGATGCAGGGGTCATTCCTCGAGTACGCCTACTCGGTCATCTACTCGCGCGCCCTCCCGGACGCGCGCGACGGGTTGAAGCCGGTCCAGCGACGGATCCTCTACCAGATGGCGGACATGGGGCTGCGCCCCGACCGTGGTCACGTGAAGTCGGCCCGCGTCGTCGGCGAGGTGATGGGCAAGCTTCACCCGCACGGCGACGCGGCGATCTACGACGCCCTCGTCCGGATGGCGCAGTCGTTCTCCCTCCGGCTCCCGCTGGTCGACGGCCACGGCAACTTCGGCTCGCTCGACGACGGCCCGGCGGCCGCCCGCTACACCGAGGCGAGGCTCGCGCCGGGCGCCATGGTGATGACCCGAGACCTCGACGAGGACGTCGTCGACTTCGTCCCCAACTACGACAACCAGCTGCTCCAGCCCGAGGTGCTGCCCTCGGCGCTGCCGAACCTCCTGGTCAACGGCGCCAGCGGGATCGCCGTCGGCATGGCCACGAACATGCCGCCGCACAACCTCGGCGAGGTGGTCGCGGCCGCGCGCCACCTCATCGCGCACCCGGACGCCGACCTCGAGACGCTCATGCGCTTCGTCCCGGGCCCCGACCTGCCGACCGGGGGCAAGATCGTCGGCCTCGAAGGCGTGCGGGACGCCTACCGTGCGGGACGCGGCACCTTCCGCACCCGGGCGACGACGCGGGTCGAGAGCGTCACTCCTCGTCGCAAGGGGATCGTCGTCACGGAGCTGCCGTACACCGTCGGCCCGGAGCGGGTGATCGAGAAGATCAAGGAGGCCGTGCAGGCCAAGAGGCTGCAGGGCATCGCGGCGGTCACCGACCTCACCGACCGCGAGCACGGGCTGCGGCTCGTCATCGAGATCAAGACCGGGTTCAACCCCGAGGCGGTCCTGACCCAGCTGTACCGCCTGACGCCGCTCGAGGAGACCTTCGGGATCAACAACGTCGCGCTCGTCGACGGCCAGCCGCGCTCCATGGGCCTGCGCGAGCTGCTCGAGGTCTACGTCGGTCACCGCATCGACGTCGTCCGGCGGCGGACCACGCACCGGCTGCGTCGGAGGCGAGAGCGCCTGCACCTCGTCGAGGGACTGCTCGTCGCGATCGCGGACATCGACGAGGTCATCGCCGTGATCCGCAGCAGCGACGATGCAGAGGCGGCCCGCGAACGCCTCATGTCGGTATTCGACCTCTCACAGCCGCAGGCCGACTACATCCTCGAGCTGCGGCTGCGGCGCCTCACCAAGTTCTCGCGCCTCGAGCTCGAGACCGAGCGCGACACCCTGGTCCGCGAGATCGCCGAGCTGGAGGCGATCCTCGCCGACGAGCAGGTTCTGCGTGAGCTCGTCTCCGACGAGCTCGCGCAGGTCGCCGCCGAGCACGGCACACCGCGCCGGACGGTCCTGCTCGAGGGCGGCACCGCGGTCGAGGCCGCCAAGGCGGCCGCCTCCGCGACGCCCCTGGAGGTCCCCGACTCACCGTGCTGGGTGCTGCTGTCAGCCACGGGCCTCCTCGCGCGCTCCTCCGACGGCGAGGCGCCGCCCCGGGACGTCGACGACCGGAAGGCCCATGACGCCCTCAGAGCCGCCGTACCGGCGACCGTCCGAGGCCAGGTCGGCCTCGTGACGAACCACGGCCGGCTCGTGCGCGTCGACGTCATCCACGCCCCCGGTCTCCCGCCGACCGAGGGGACGCCGGGGCTCTCGGGCGGCGTACCCGTCGTCGAGCTCGCGGAGCTGGAACCCGGGGAGCGGGTCGTCTCGCTCGCGCGCCTCGACGAGGACGCGCCCACGCTGGCGCTGGGCACGGCCCTCGGGGTGGTCAAACGCGTCGCGGCCGAACGCGCGCCGGGCCGCGATGCCTGGGAGGTCATCTCGCTACGCGACGGTGACGAGGTGGTCGGCGCGGCCGAGGTGGGCGACGACGACGCGCTCGTTCTCGTCGCCGACGACGGGCAGCTGCTGCACTTCCCCGCCGCCGCCGTCCGCCCGCAGGGTCGCCCTGCGGGCGGCATGGCGGGGATCAAGCTCGGCGCCGGCGCGCGGCTCGTGTACTTCGGGTCCGTGCCCGCCGACGCGCAGGAGTCCGCGGTGGTGGTGACGATCGCCGGGAGCAGCGCAGCGCTGCCGGGCACCGTGCCAGGTTCTGCCAAGGTGACGCCCTTTGCGCTCTATCCGGCCAAGGGCCGCGCCACGGGAGGCGTCCGGTCGCACCGCTTCCTGCGGGGGGAGGACCGGCTGGACGCCGCCTGGGTGGGCCCCTTCCCCGCTCGCGCGCTGGGATCCGGCGGGCAGCCGGTCGACCTGCCGGAAGCGGACGATCGGCGGGACGGATCGGGTACCACGCTGGCCCACCCGGTGGCCGGTATCGGCTGAGCGGGCTCAGAACTCCAGGCAGTACATCGCGGAGCCACGGGTCGGCTCGAAGCCCAGCGCGGCGAAGATCCCGACGGCGCCGGAGGGGTTGTCGGTGTCGACGCCGAGGCCCGCGAACTGGATGCCGTCCGCCGCGTAGGCGCGCATCGCGGCCGTCAACAGCACGGTCGCGACCCGCTTGCCCCGCCAGGCCCGCCGGACGCCCAGCACGTCGATGTAGCCCTCGCTGTAGCCCAGCGAGGGCCAGTCCTGCTCGTAGCGCTCCGAGAGGAGATAGCCGGCGACCGGCGAACGATCGTTCGAGCGGTCGAGGACCACGAAGCTCCACTGGGGCGCGAACGCCGAGCGGCCCTCGACCCACGACTCAGGCGTGTGCGGCGCCGAGCCCCAGTCGTCGGAGAACGCCTCGTTGTGGGCATGCCGGACGGCGTCGTCGCGCTCCGGCGTCCAGGGCACGAGCACGAGGCCGTCTCGGAGCGAGACGTCAGGGATCGGAAGGCTCAGGTCGCGGCGCATGTCGGTGTAGTACCGACGTGGCACGAAACCTGACGCCGAGACGATCGCGGCCTTGTCGTCGAGACCTTCCTCGATGTACGTCGCGATGCGCCCGGGGACCTCGCGGCCGGTCGAGGCGAGCAGCTGACGTGCCCGCGCCGTCTGCCAGGCGAACAGGGCGCTCCCGATGCCGCGCCGGCGCCACGTCGGGTCCACGCCGCCGTCCAGGAAGGCGCGCACGGTGCGCCCGTCACCGGCCGAGAGATGGACGAACGCCTGGGCGCGGAGCTGGCCCTCGGCGTCGAACCCGCCGAGCGTGTTCCGCAGCGGGTCCTTGCGTGCTCCTGCGACGAACTCGAAAGCCTCCTCGAGCGTCGTCCGGAAGGGCACGTTGTCGAACTGTTCGGTGCGGGCGAACAGCGCCGCGATGGCCGGGGCGTCAGCCGTGCTCAGGGGTCGCCAGCGCAGACCCAGCGCTTCGGGCGGGTTCGGCAGGACAGCCGGCGCCTGCGCTCGCTCGCCGAGCGGCGGCAGCATGCTGCCCGGCTCAGGTGGCGGCAACGTCCTCATGGGGCGTGACCATACGGACTCAGCCGGGTCCTGCGCCACGTCGGCGCCGTTCCGCGGCGTCAAGAAGCCCTGAGGTGAACCCTGGAGGTCATTGATGCCAAGACCGGGTCACGCGTCGATCCGGTCCCGGTCGAGCCCGCGCCCTCCGGCCACGATGAAGTCTTTGCGCGGGCCGACGTCGTTGCCCATCAACAGCTCGAACGTCTGGTCGGCCGCGGCGGCATCGGTCACCCTGATCCGCCGCAGCGTGCGCTTGGCCGGATCCATCGTGGTCTCGGCCAGCTGATGGGCATCCATCTCACCGAGGCCCTTGTAGCGCTGAATCGGCTCCTTGTAACGCTTGCCGGCCTTCTCCAGGCGGGCGAGCAGCCGCGTGAGCTCGGCGTCGGAGTATGTGTAGACGGCCTCACCCTTGCGGCCACCGGTGCCGCTGACCTCGACGCGGTGCAGCGGTGGCACCGCGGCGAAGACGCGGCCGGCCTCGACGAGCGGGCGCATGTAGCGGAACACGAGGGTCAGCAGGAGGGTACGGATGTGCGCGCCGTCGACGTCGGCGTCGGTCATCAGGATGACCTTGCCGTACCGGGCGGCCTCGAGCTCGAACGTGCGGCCCGAGCCGGCGCCGAGAACCTGGATGATCGCCGCGCACTCGGTGTTCTTGAGCATGTCCGCGACCGAGGCGCGCTGGACGTTGAGGATCTTGCCCCGAATGGGCAGCAGCGCCTGGAAGTCGGACATCCGGGCCAGCTTGGCCGTGCCGAGTGCGCTGTCCCCCTCGACGATGAACAGCTCGGAGCGGGCGACGTCATCGCTGCGGCAGTCGGCAAGCTTGGCCGGCAGCGTGGAGGTCTCAAGGGCGTTCTTGCGGCGCGAGACCTCCTTGTGCATGCGCGCCGAGACGCGCGAGCGCATCTCGCCGACGACCTTCTCCAGCAGCAGCGCCGACTGCGCCTTCTCCTCCCGCTTCGCCGACGTCATGATCTCCGTCAGCTCGCGCTCGACGACGCGGGCCACGATGGCCCGCACGGGGGCGGTCCCGAGGACCTCTTTCGTCTGGCCCTCGAACTGCGGCTCGGGGAAGCGGACGGCGATGACGGCGGTCAGCCCGGCCAGCACGTCGTCCTTCTCAACCCGCTCGTTGCTGTCCTTCGCGGTGATCTTCAGCCGGCGCGCGTTCACCTCGACCTGCTTGCGGATCGACCTCAGCAGCGACTGCTCGAAGCCGGCGAGGTGCGAGCCGCCCTTGGGAGTCGCGATGATGTTGACGAACGAGTGCACCTGCGTGCTGTAGCCGGTACCCCAGCGCAGCGCCACCTCGACCTCGCAGGTCCGTTCGACCTCTTGGGGGCTCAGGTGGCCGTGGGGATCGAGCGCCTGCACAGTCTCCGTGAAGACGTCGGAGCCGGTCAGCCGCCACGTGCTCGTCACCGGCGCGTCCTGGGCGAGGAAGTCGACGAAGTCGACCATGCCGCCGTCGTGGCGGAAGACCTCCTCGACGACACCGCCCTCCCCCGGCGTGCCGGGGAGTCGCCGTTCGTCCCGAACCACGAGCTCGAGACCGGGGACCAGGAAAGACGTCTGCCGCGCGCGGCCGATGAGCTCCTCGTACGAGAAGTGCGCCGAGACGGGGAAGATCTGGCGATCGGCCCAGTAGCGGACTCGCGTGCCGGTCAGGCCGCGGCGTGTCCTGCCCACGATGGCGAGCTCGGAGCGGTCCATGAACGGGGTGAACGGGGAGTCAGGTCCCGGGCCGAGCTTGTCGTCGTAAACGCCCGGCTCACCCCGTCGGAACGTCATGCGGTGCGTCTGGCCACCGCGGTCGACCTCGACGTCGAGCCGAGCCGAGAGGGCGTTGACGACGCTGGCGCCGACGCCGTGCAGCCCTCCAGATGCGGCATACGAGCCACCGCCGAACTTCCCACCGGCGTGGAGCTTGGTGAACACGACCTCGACGCCGCTGAGCCCGACCTGCTGCACGAGGTCTACGGGGATGCCGCGGCCGTTGTCCCGAACCTCGACCGAGGCGTCGGGGTGCAGGATGATCTCGATCCGGTTGCCGTGCCCCTCGAGCGCCTCGTCGACGGAGTTGTCGATGATCTCCCAGAGGCAGTGCATGAGTCCGCGGGAGTCCGTCGAGCCCACGTACATGCCGGGCCGCTTGCGAACGGCCTCGAGGCCCTCCAGGACTGAGAGGTGGCGAGCCGTGTAGCTCGAGCCGGCGCTGGTGGAGGACACGCCGGTCATCGTAACGGCGCCGCTCGAGGGCTACCGGACCGCCGCGCGAAGCGCGGCCGGCCGCCTGGGCGCCTCCGCACTCCGCCGCACGATCTCCCGCACTCTCCCTACGCGCAGAGCGAACCCGGGCGAACCCGTGACATTTATGCAACACGCTCGTGGTTACATGCTGATGTGACAGCGATGACGACCGAGACCCTGACCGCAGCCGACCGCTGCGACCGGTGCGGTGCGCGAGCCTACGTTCGCGTCCGTCTGGCGGCCGGCGAACTTCTCTTCTGCGCCCACCACGGCCGCAAGCACGCCGAGGCGCTGGCAGGCGTGGCGGCAACGATCCAGGACGAGACCGAACGGCTCCAGGCCGAGCACGGCCCCTCCGGGATCCGTGCCTGAGCACGTCCGAGTCCGCCTGCTCCACCGTCTGAGGAAATCCTCCGCGGGGCATCGACCCACCGAACACGAACGCAGCAGGACCCGACCGCGATGCGGTCGGGTCCTGCTGCGTTGCCCAAGGTCTGGGTCGCCCGCTCACACCATGCACGAACCTCAGCCCGGGCGCCTGCCGGTGCCTGACGCAACGGGCGATCGCCGTCGTCGAGAAGTCGAGCCCCGTCATCGAACGAGGCCGCAGGTAGCGCGCGTGTACGAGGGTCCGCCCCCTCGCCCGCACCCCACCTCGAGAACGTCCTTGCCCTCGAGGGACGGCTCCCCGACCGTGTGGCCGTAGAGCTGGATGCAACGGGGGCGCCACCGTCGCCCGGGATCGGTTTACGCGCTTCGCGCGATGGCGGCCAGGCGGGCGGGAGTGAGCTGACCGTCGCGAGCGGCGTCGCGGAGGCGGCGGGCGGCGTCCGTCCTGCCGGTCGCCTCGAGGGCGTCGGCGAGTCCTCGGAGCGCCCTGCTGATGGGACCCTCGTTCCCGGTGCCGAGCCAGTGGAGACAGGCACTCGTCAGTGGCCCCAGTGCGAGATCCGGACGTCCCCGTTTCAGGGCCTCCACACCTCGTTCCTTGTCGATGGCCGCCACCAGCTCCGTCGATCCGACCGAGTCGGCGAGTGCGCGGGCTTCGACGAGGATCTCCATCGAACGGTCTGACTCGGTCGCCGGCCGAGCGTCGCTCGCCTGGGCCTCGGCGAGCAGGGCGAGGGCAAGGATGCTGGGTGCGCCGATGCGTTCAGCGTCACGACGGGCGATGCGCGCTGCTTCGAGGGCAGCCTCCGGGCGCCCCGTCCGCACCAGCGCCGTCGAGGCGAGGGTCTCGTTGATGATCCGGCTCCCATCGTCGACGAACGGGATGCGCTCGACCTGGTCGAGGACATCGGCCCACCTCCGCTCGGCGTAAGCGAGCATCGTGAGCGCCGCAGAGGCCGCCCCGCCCCCCGGGCCGCCTGGGTCGGCGGCGACGCACCGCGCGGTGAACGTCCTCATGGCGTCCGCGCGACCCAGCCGCCACGCGGCGAGGGCACCCATGCGGAGGACCTCGGCGTCCGGGTCCTCCTCGGGCTCGCGCGCGGCGAGGTCGGTGATCCAGGACCAGACCTCGGGCTGATCGCGCCAGACGCTCCAGCCCTCGACGCCGGTGACGATCCGGCGCTGCGCCGGCACGTCGTCCTGGTCCCGGGCCACCTGCAACGCTGCCCTCACGAGTGGCAGAAAGCGGGTGACCTCCGCGTTCACGGCGGCCTCGTCGACGTCCTCGCGCGTCCCGACGTCCTGCGCAAACCACGCCGCCCACCTGACGAGACCGCTCTGCGCCCGCCGAGCGACGTCGTCGTCGAGCAGGGTGCGGCCGAAGATCTGGATCGTCTGCAGCGACGAGTAACTCCAGGGGTCACCGGGGTGTGACTGGATCAGGCTCGCCTCGACCAAACGCGCCATGCCGACCACGCAGTCCACCGTCAGCCCCGCCGCGTTCACGAGTTCCTCGGCCGCGGACAACGGAAACGGCCCGGGAAGCGTCGCGACCAGGCCGAGGAGCGTGCGCTCCCGGGGCGACAGCAGCGTCATCGACATGTCCAGGGCGCCGATCAGGCTGTCGTGCCTGCGGCCGGGCGCCCCGCCCGGCCGATCGAGGCTTCCGGGCCGGGCTGACAGCACGTCGAGCCCGCGATCCAGCCGGTCGGCAAGGACTCTCACGCCGACGGACGGGATCCGGGCCGCGGCGAGCTCCAGGGCCAGCGGCAAGCCGTCGAGCCGGCGCGCGATCCGGGCCAGACCTCGGACGACATCGGACGCTCCCAGGGCGTCCGGGCTTCGTCTCTCCACGGCCGCCGAGAGCAGCTCCACCGCGGGGGAAGCGCGGACGAGACCGTCGTCGTCGTCCTCCGCCGGCACGGGCAGCGGGGGGAGGCGCACCACGTGCTCGCCGGGGTTCGCGAGCGGTTCGCGGCTGGTCGTCACGACCGTCGTGGCCGGACTCGAGCGCAGCAGGTCCGCGACGAGGTCGCGGACCGGATCGAGGAGGTGCTCGCAGTTGTCGAGGACGAGCAGGCCCGGCTCGAGCTCCAGCCGGTCGACGACGGCGTCCCGGATCCGCCGGCCCGGCCCGGCCAGGACGCCGAGTGCCGCGGCCACGACGTAGTCGCACGACTCCCCCCGTGCGGTCGTGGCCAGCTCGGCGACGGCTACCGGGACCCCCCGATCGGCGTGAGCCTGCGCGAGGGCGAGCGCGATCCGTGACTTGCCCACCCCCGCCGGGCCGACCACGGACACGAGGCGGTGGGCGTGTACGAGCGCGTCGAGCTGCACCAGGTCCTCGTCGCGGCCGATCAGCGGGACCATCGGAACGGGGACGCGAGGGCGCGTCCCCTGGCCGCCCATAGCCGCACGGCGCGCATCGTCGTCGTGCATCTCGGTGAGCAGGCGGCGAGACGCCACTGAGGGCCCCACCCCGAGCTCGGCGTCCAGCACCTGCCGCAGACGCTCGTAGGCCTCCATGGCCCCGGCGCGGTCGCCCGAGGCGAGGAGCAGCCGGATCACGTCCGCGTGGGCGACTTCGGACAAAGGCGCGAGCTCGAGGCGCTGCCGCGCGTAGGCGAGCGCGACGGCGACGTCCGCCGAGTCGTGCGCGAGGCGCTCCAGCGCGCGCAGCCGCCATGCCTCCGCGTCACGACGGCCCTGCTCGCCCCACTCCTGGGCGATCTCCTCCGCCAGGCCCGGCGCCAGGATGTCCAGCGCGGCCTCGAGCGCACCTGCCTCCAACAGGGCCCGCGCCTCGACGAGGTCAACCGCCACGTCGGGGTGAAGACCCACGTCGACGTCAGCGACCCGGAGAAGGAACGGCGCCACGGACGGCAAAGCCCGGCGCACCTCGTACAGCGTGGTGCGGAGTCGGTGCAGCGCGACGTCGTCGGAGACCTCGGGCCACAGCCCCGCCGCGACCTGGGCCCGCGGATGCTGCCCCGGGTGCAGCGCGAGGAAGGCGAGCAGTCGGCGGGCGAGGCCCCGCGGCAGAGGCACCGGCCGGCCGTCGTCCTCCAGGCCGAGCGCTCCCACGACCCGGATACGCAGCACCGACCCACTATCCCGCGGCGCCGGCCGCTGCGGAACAGGTCGGCCGACGCCATCCTGACGCGATCCTGACGCAGCGCGCGGAGGCTGGCGCGTGGATCGAGGAAACCCCACCGCACAAGGAGGACCCGATGGACGCCGCCGCCGCCCTATCCCCAGACAAGCCCCTCACGTCCGGGCCCCCCCGGCGACGTCCGCGACGCGTGGCGGGACTAGCCGCCGTCGTCGGGACCCTGCTGGCGTTGCTCGCAGCGCTCACCCCGGCCACCGCCGCCCCTGCTCCCGCTGCGGCGCCGCTCGCCGGGGAGTGGCACCGGCTCAACCCGAGCGGCACCAACGCACCAGAGCACGAGCGCGTCTCCTGCACCGAGGGGCAGGCATGGCGGTGCGCCTACGACCAGGTCCCCGAGCCCACGCTCGAGGCGGACGCCACCGTCGGCAGCTTCGTCGGTCACACGGTGACGTCGACGTGGCAGTGCCCCGAGTGGTTCGCGGACCACTGCGAGGACGTCGTCACGGTCGTCAGCGGGAAGGCGCACGTCACCCTCGCCGACGGGACGAGGTTCACGCTGCACGGGGAGTCCATCGTCACCGAGGCCGACGGGCAGGAGGTCCGGTGGGACCACCTCGTCGAATTCGGCGTCGCCGTCCCGTACTTCCGGACGTTCGACGAGGCGGTCATCGCGGCGGGCTTCACCCCGCCCTACCTCTTCGACGGGTCCAACTGGCCCGCGTGGGACGGGATCGTCATCCCCTGACCTGCAGCCGAGCCGGTCGCCGCGCGTTCGCGGCGACCGGCTCGACCCTCGACCACAACTCTCGACCACGACTCTCGAAGGAGGAACCCATGAAGCACATGCGAGCCCCCCTCGTCGCGCTCGCAGCGCTCGTCGCCCTCGTCACGCCGTCGGCGGCGACCGCCGGGCAACCCGCGCCCACCCCCGCCGCGACCGAGCTGGCCTCGGGCCTCGACGGCGGCGCCGGCAGCACGATCGGCCCGGACGGAGCGCTGTACGTCACGGAGCGGGAGGCCGGGCGGATCTCGCGGGTCGACCCGCGCACCGGGACGGTCACCGAGTTCGCCTCAGGGCTTCCGCCGGCCGTCGTCGGACTCGGCGGC